>NZ_JAUBUB010000127.1:0-16933 GCF_036705265.1 Microcoleus sp. B4-C2 | reverse complement strand
AGAAATCAGTTCACTATCTTCTTACACTTTCATTCTTGAAGCTTTATTCTATGCAGCTTCATATTAAATTGGTATGACATAATTCTTAATAAAATTCATATCGCCCAAACCCTATAAATCCGTTATCAAATCCCCTTCAACCGCCATATGTTTTTAGGATTTTGGGAAGTTTGGCTGTGCAAACCTGACTTGACAATAGTTTCAGCTTTTTGGATCTCTAACAACCAGCTAATTTTCGTGAGATAGAATAGCAGCATCTTTAAAACCACTATAACCATGACTTCATCAACAGCCCTACAAAGCATCGAAAAACACATTCCCATCGTGGGAGATGTACATAGCAAAAGTCCGATCGCCTACGGAGCAACCCGCCTCGCAGTCAGTGCAGTTAACACGGTGCAAATGGCAGTAGCAGAGTCTTACATCAACGGATTAGAAGTCGCAGATTCAGTATTGCGATCGCTTTTTGATACCTGTATGCCCGTCTTTTTTAAGCATTTCCCCTCCCTGCTTGCACCCTATGAATGGGTACTAACAGAAACAGACCATACAGCCGAAGGGCCGCGGGATTTAATGAAGATTCAGTACGACTTACCTCAAGCAATGCTGAATCCGATGTTAGGCGATGGAAAACTCATTTATCCTAAATACAGCATGGGATTGTGGGAAAAAGGAGCAGCCAACCTTGAACAATCGCAAATGCAGATGATTGATGATGATGTGATTGAGAAGCTAGAGATTCAAGATGGCGACAATATTTTAGACTTTGGTTGCGGCTGGGGTTGCGTTCCCAATTACATTCTTTCCAAATTTCCCAATGTCACCTTTACTGGCATTAACCTCAGCCACCACCAATGCGAGTATATGCGTCAGAAGATGCAAGATCCCGAAAGCTACCTTAGTTCAGGTCGATTTACCCTATATGAAGGCGATTTTAACGACGCCAACTTCGAGACAAAATTTGACAAAATTCTCTCCATCGGAGTTTTTGAGCATCTAGGCAATTTAACGAAAGCTTTCCAAAAGCTAGAATCTTTCCTGAAGGATAACGGCAAAGTTTTCATTCACATCATCACAGTTCGCACTCCCAACAATATATCCAGCGTTTTCACCCAGAAATACATTTTTCCCCACGGCCGTTACTGGAAATATGATGCAATTCCCAGCCACAACAAAGACCTCAAGACCATTAAAAGATGGTATCTCAACGGATACAATTACTCCACAACCTTTGCTAACTGGTTGAAAAACTTTGACGATTCTCAGGCAATAGTCAAAGATTTAGACTACGGCATCGACTATGCTAAATTTCGTCGCATCTGGCGGTTTTACTTGATTTGGTTTGTGTCTAATTTCGCGAGTTGCGAGGGCGAATATAACGGCAACGGTCAATATTTAATGGTTCGTGCCTAACCGCTAATGAGTAGACTCAGCTCAAAAAACCGAACTCCCCGAACCCCGACATCTCAAAGAAGTCGGGGTTCTTGAGTGCGAGCTACTTATCGGGAGGATGAAACCTTTCAACATAGATTTAGGGCGATCGAGAAGTGTTGCCTTCTTTTGAGGAATTTTTCTGAGCTTTAAAAAATCCGGAATAAGATTATCGATCGGTGAATAAGACCTATATCAAGCGTGAGCCTGCACAATACTTTTTAAATTCCATCCTCGATCGGTAGTGATGATCTCCGATATTTTACTACAAAAAGAGAGTTGATTTATACAATGGTAGACAATATGAAACCTTCTCTTCCTCAAGACGACCCGAACCAAGAACAGCGTCGCGATTCCTTGAATCGGCAGCAACAAGCTTATCAGTTTGACTTTGAGAGTTTATCACCTTTGGCATTATTGAAAGATGTGCCACCAGTCGAGAACTTTTCGAGCAAGTATATTGGAGAGCGGATACTAGCAACATCGGAACTTCCAGGAAATATGCTGGCGGCCGATTCGAGAAGTTTTCTCGATCCTCTCGACGAGCTCCAAGACTATGAAGATTTCTTTACTCTGCTGCCGCTACCTGCTGTTGCCAAAATCTACCAAACCGATCGCTCTTTTGCAGAACAGCGCCTGTCTGGAGCAAATCCGATGGTGCTTCGCCTGTTAGATGCCAGCGATCCTCGGGCGCAAACACTGGCACAAATTTCCAGCTTTCACCCGTTATTCGATCTGCACCAAGAGTTGCAGCAAAAAAACATTTACATTGCCGATTATACGGGTAGCGACGAACACTATCGCGCGCCTTCAAAAATAGGAGGTGGCAGCTATGAAAAAGGCAGAAAATTCTTGCCAAAACCGCGAGCTTTTTTCGCTTGGCGGTGGACGGGAATCCGCGATCGCGGTGAACTGGTGCCGATCGCCATTCAACTAGATCCGACCCCAAATAGCCATCTTTACACCCCGTTCGATCCTCCTGTGGATTGGCTGTTTGCGAAACTCTGCGTGCAAGTAGCAGATGCCAATCACCACGAAATGAGCTCGCATTTAGGTCGAACTCATTTGGTGATGGAACCAATCGCGATCGTCACCGCCCGACAGTTGGCTAAAAATCACCCCCTTAGCCTGCTGCTGAAACCGCACTTTCGGTTTATGTTGACTAACAACGAGCTGGCGCGTTCTTATTTGATCGCTCCGGGCGGGCCAGTCGATGACTTGCTAAGCGGTAGCTTGCCAGAGACAATGGAAATAGCTAGAGAGGCTTGCAGTAACTGGAGTCTGGATCAATTTGCCTTCCCAACCGAACTGAAAAATCGGGAAATGGACGATCCAAATCAACTGCCTCACTACCCTTACCGAGATGATGGATTGCTGCTGTGGAATGCGATCGAAACCTTTGTCTCCGGCTATCTCAAACACTTTTACCCGACGAAAGAGGCGATCGCAGAAGATGTGGAACTGCAAACCTGGGCTCAAGAATTAGCGTCTGATAAGGGCGGTAAAGTCAAAGGAATGCCAAGCAAAATCGACACAGTTGAACAATTAATTAAAATTGTCACAACTGTAATTTTCACCTGCGGCCCGCAGCATTCAGCCGTCAATTTTCCCCAGTACGAATACATGGCTTTTGCCGCCAATATGCCCTTGGCAGCCTACCGGGACATTCCCAAAATTACCGCTTCTGGCAATCTCGAAGTGATTACAGAAAAGGATATTTTACGGTTGCTTCCTCCGTACAAACGAGCGGCTGAGCAACTGAAAACTATGTTTATTTTGTCAGCTTATCGATATGACCGTTTGGGTTATTACGATAAATCTTTCCGAGAACTCTACCGGATGAGCTTCGACGAAGTTTTTGCGGGAACCCCGATCCAACTTTTAGCCAGACAGTTCCAGCAAAATTTGAATATGGCAGAACAAAGGATTGATGCTAACAATCAAAAACGAGTCATTCCTTATTTTGCTCTCAAGCCTTCGTTGGTGCTAAATAGCATCAGTATGTTGGTTTGTTTTTTTGGGGTGTAGGGGTGGGGCGTCTCGCCCAACCCCTACTCCCCAAAAGAAAATTCCTTTGCCCATTCTCAGCTTTTGTAGTCTTCAGCGATCGAGCAATTCACACACAATGTACCAGAGGAATCAGTGAAGGTAACTTCATCTTGATAATTCCGGGGTGTTTCCAGCAGCAACCGTCAAGCGTCGCCAGCATCGATTAAATTCATGCGATCGGGATAGTGAATTTTCAACAACTCTTGCACCATAATATCGCCATTACTAATAATACAAATAAATAGAATTATCTTTCTGAATCAACCCGTGGGAATATTTTGGATGTAGAATTATAAGCCTGACGGGGTTGTTATCCCGTCAGGTGAAATTGCTCGTTAGCGTCGGTTTCTAGTTGTAGTCTGGGGGGAACTTGTGAGCGTAACGGGTGTATTTAGCTATGGCAAAGGTGTTACAGCAGAATTATCAAGAGGGCAATTTACCGAAGTTTCCCCTAAATAATCAGTTAACGTAACTTCATCTTTGTAATGCCGAGGAGTTTTCATTAACAATTGCCAAGCTTCACCAGCATCCAGTAAATTCATCCGCCCAGGATAGTGAATTTGGATCAACTCTTGAACCAAAGGGTAATAGTCTGAGTTAAGACTAGGGAAAATATGATGCTCCGTGTGATATGAAAAATTGAAATGCAACAAATCAACTATTTTGGGAACCCGTATTGAAAGACTATTAATCAGCGGGTCATTAACACTCGTCATCCGACAAATCAGGTGATTTGTGTAGATATAAAACATTGCAACTGTATGACCGATTGCTAAGGGTAGCAAGTACCCAAGAACGATTTTTAGCGCATGAAACTCTAAATAGAATAAAATGCTAAAATGCAGGCATAAAACCGCAAACAACTCAAGAGCAATTTTCAATCTATCTTTCTGACTGACTGTGAATGCAGCGGGCACATAATCCACAATTTTATTATTAAACAATAGGCTCGACGAGAGGTGGCAAAATTGATGAAATAACCACGATGCTGGAAGTCCTACTATTAATAACCAAGATGGATTATCAATCGCTGGCGCAAAGAAATTATGAATCCATTTTCCCCAACTATTCGGCTGGTGGTAAAGGTAATTGCGATCCGGATCTTCTAGATAATTTGTTTGACTGTGATGTACAATGTTATGAACATATTTCCACTGAGTAGAAGGCATAAACATCATTGCAAACCCTAGAAAACTAATTATATGATAAGTCATACGAGACTTTTTATTGACGCTACCGTGCATGAAATCATGGGCGAAAAATCCCATAGTTACGATACTATTACCCATAATTAAAGCTAAAGGTAAATAAAGCCATAGAAGATAGATGGGCCACTGATCTAGACAATCGGCAATCCCCCAACCCAGTAGCAAAATGGCCATATTAATGAACAGTATAACCAACTTGCTAGCATCTGGTTTAAAGGCTTCTGATGGCAGAAGTGGACGCAATTTTTTAACATATACCGAGTGGTGAATTAGCGTTTCTTTGCCTAAAGTCGCCGCTGCAGTTTTGTCTAGAGTATTGAGTGATTTTTCTGATTTCATGTGATCGCTAAGAGTGTTTTCATGTCAATTAATAAGTTTCTAAATTTAATTAGATTCCGTACCCGATTTTAGATTGAACCCACACATAAATCCGGCGGCTTATTGTTAGGATGCGGAGATTTTATCTGTCTCCACTGCGGCTATCCTGCAGCTTGTGATCAAATTGCTTTAGATCGAGGCGGCCTGATTGTTCTACCAAGATATTATTGTATCCTATAAAAAGGTTTTTGGGACAAATATTAAAGGCTTACGCATCGATAATAGTTTCCCACTTTTCAGTTTGGTTTAATCTCAATAACCAATCTTAAATAACCTATAAGATTAAAAAAGTCCGTTTCCCTGAACAATTTCTTTAATTGTCGTCAGCGTATCTAACCCGATCAATCCCCGGCGATAACCTTTTTGGTTGGACATTCCCAAAAATATCGCATCTCCCCGATTTTGATAGCGCCAAAACCGAGGTGAGGCATTAATAAAAGTTGAGGCGCTGTTAACATCCAGAGCAAATTGGCGACTTTCTAAGTAAGATTCAGTGGCAATACAGTCAGCGTGACCACTGCTGTAGCGGTTGATCCAGCCGATCGCAATCTCTAAACTATCGACAACTTTAAACGCTATGGTTTTGTTTAAATACGGTTGAGTCCACTCGTATGTTTCAGCCAGCTTCAAGTCTGGGAAATCTGCGACGAGATCCGCATCGCCGCTAATTTGAAAGCCTTTTTCTTTTAAACTGTTCCACAGCCTGACTAAGGAAGAAGGCTTTTGGTTGCGATCGATGAGCACTTTCTCGATCGCATTAACAGGATCGGGCACGCTTTGATGGCTGTCCAAAATCATCCACCTTGCCATCTCCAAACTACCAGTCGGCGACCAATAAAGGTAACAATTTCCCATGGCCGACCTCAAAACTGGTGCTGTACACAACCTTACAACCTGCTGCACCAAACTTGGTCTGCCGTAGGGAATAATTAAATTGAGATATTGGTCTTGAGTGACCAATTCTCTGATCGAAGCGCCCCGATCCGGCGGCAGTACCTGCAAACATCCCGATGGCAAACCGACCTCATCGATCGCCGAAACCAAAGCTTCCCCAATTACAGCATTAGTTTGCCAGCTTTCGCTGCCGCCTTTAAGAATCAAACTGTTAGCGCTTTTGAGAGACAAACCCGCGGCGATCGCCCCCAACTCTGGAAACGCCTCGTAAATTAGAGCGATCGCCCCCAGTGGTAGCGACTGACAGTAAACCTGACAGCGATCGACCTGATAAGAAGCATTGATCACCCTGCCGATCGGATCTGGCATTTCCCCCAACCGTTCCAGAATTTGCACAGTTGTCTTGATCCGTTCCGGCGTCAGCTTCAGCCACTCCACAATCAATTCGGGAATCGCCATGTCCCGACTCGCTTCTAGATCCAGAGTATTTGCTTCTAAAATGTCATTTTGTCTGCGTTTCAGCGAGCCCGCCATCGCCTGCAAAGCTGCCGCGCGATCGGCACTCTTTGTCGCCGCCAACTCCAAAGAAGCTTGATAAGCCCGACGCGCGACATTTGCGGCATCTGATGAATGGGTAAAATCCTCTATTATCATCTAGCTAACGCCTGTAAGCCAGCCATACCATCAGCGCCGGCAGCATTGCTAGCAGCACGGCGACCATTGCCCACAGAATAATATTCGGGCCCGGCGAGTGTAGCGCCAAGGGCAACCAAATCACTAGCGGCACCAATATCATACCCAAAGCCAGTGGCAAGTAATGGGCTTTCAAACCCGGATGCGCTCTGTTCCACTGGTGCCCTGTCCACCGCCAAGCCTGCTTGTAAGGATAGTTCGTTGATAGTTGCTCGATCACGTCTCCACTTTCGTCCAATACAAATATTTGTTGACAGCGGTTGCAGCCAAAGGCTTCTGTCAACGTTATGGGAACTAGACGACCCCGGCGTCGGCAAGGACAGGGGTACTCATCGTTTAAGTCAATCTTGGGAGCTTTTTGAGATGGCACTAGCGATCGGATAAAAAAAGCGTTTTTGCAAAAATAATCGTTAACATATCCACTTAATCAAACTTGTCAATTCCGCCAAAGCGAGGCTTTCAACTGCCTATTCCGAGATATTGCCCGATCGGCAATTTTGACTTGCAAGTTCTGCATTCAATCTTACCACTAACTTAGGTATTTTCAACCATCATTAGGAGTATACCGAAAACTTTCTTGATCTACTTTCCGGTTTTCTTGATTTTGTTTATCTTCTAAAGCGGGTGACGCGATTCGAACGCGCGACATTCACCTTGGCAAGGTGACGCTCTACCACTGAGCTACACCCGCATTTCCTGCGGTATTAACAATATTGTCTCAATTCTCTAAATTTGTCAAGTCTTTTTAGTAAGTTTTTTTCACAAACCCAGTAAACCCCCCCCAAACCCACTCCCCACCTGCAATTTCAGCAGCCAGATCATTAACCAAATCAGTAATTGCCGTGAAAATTGACCGCCATCGGCCCACGGCAAAGCTACAATCAAGCTGGAATTGTGGGAGAACACTGTCATGTCAGATTTAAATCGCGGAATCATGAAGTTCAAGGGAGCTGACAGTCCTATAGCGATCGCCATTTCGGCGATTGTCATTGCCGGCGGAATCGGCTTCTTGATCTGGTGGGCGCTGCAATCAGCCTACACCTTCAGCTAACAGACGACTCAAAGGTAAAACTTATAAGGCATTGCTCAGAAGGCAGAATTTAAGAAAAATTCTGTCTTTTGCATTTTTTGCCCTTAGTCTTGAGTTTATTGCCCAGGAAGGCCGATCGATTGCTGACGATCGAATGATTGCCATAAATCACCCGATCGGGCGAGTCGCTAGCATGAGCCGAGATGAATCCCCGATCGACTACTTTTGTAGTACACTTGTAAACACGGCGCGCCGAGAGCGCAGTTCTAAATGCAAGTGTTTGCAAGGGTTGTATCTCAACAAGAATTTATGGCAAGCTTTCAGGACATCTTCAAATACTACAGCCGCTACTGGAAAATATCACTTTACAGCATAGGCGCATCCAGCATTTTGGCACTAGCCGATTTGCTTGTTCCTTACGCGATCGGTCAAATATTAAACGTATTGTCGGGTCAACCTACAGATACAGTAACGCAAAAACTCATAGCAGCGATCGCCTCTGTTACCCAGCAGTCACCCAACAAAATATTATCGCTATCCGTCTTGCTCGGCATAATTTTTCTGGTAACAGTAGCCAAAGCACCGATCCAGCCTTGGGTAGCAAATTGGTTCCACTGGGCGATACCATTGAGGGCAAGGCGCGATCGAATGAGAAGTGCGATCGGCAAAATCCTCACCTTACCCCTAGAATTCTACGACGAAAACAACGCCGGACGGATTGCCAGCCGCATCGCCAAAGGCATCGCCAACCATACTTGGACTTACCCAGAAATTGCCGGCGACTTCATCCCCGAAGTCGTCCGCTTAATCGGCATTTTTGCCGTTATCTGCTTAATTGAGTGGCGGATTGGCTTATTAATTTTGGTTTCATTCCTATTTATCCTCAGTTTCACCCTCAAAGGCCTGCAACAGGTGACTGCGCGGGAAGAAATTCTGGATGAATACATCGAAGATACAGAAAGCCGCAACTCGGAAATTATCACCAACATCAAAACAGTCAAAGCTTTTGCGACAGAAAGCGATGAACTCAAAAGGCAAACCACCCGACTCGATCGCGAATTAAAAGTCGTGATCCACCGCATTCACAAAGGATACGTCACCTTGGGGACATACCAGCAGACGATCGTCCAGTTGTGTTTGTTTTCAGTTCTTGGTTTTAGCCTAGCAGCCACGGTTGCAGGCAAAATTTCCCTCGGATATTTTGTTACCGTCTACACGTTGGCAAGCATGGCATATTCCCAACTGCGTCCGATTAGCATTATCGCCGAATCATTGGCGCGGCGTTATTCTTCAATGATCCGGTTCCACGAGTTTATGCAAACGCCCGACGGTGTTGATGCGGTTAATTTAGCAGAAAATGCTCGATCGGCACAGCCATCTTATAAATTTACCGGCAAAGTTGAGATCAGCGGTTTGACATTCGGGTACGACAGTCAAAAACCCGTTTTGCAAGATGTGAATTTGTTGATTCATCCGCGTCAGACAGTAGCGTTAGTCGGGCGATCGGGTTCCGGGAAATCGACTTTAGTGAAACTTTTGTTTCGCTACTTTGAACCCAACTCCGGCCGCATTCTGATCGACGGCGAAGACATTTGCAGCTTAGACGTGACTCGCTACCGCCAGCGTTTAGCCATTGTCCACCAAGAAGTAGACGTTTTTAACGGTACTTTGCTGGAAAATTTGACTTACGGAAACAGAAACGCCACTTTCGAGCAAGTTGAGGATGCTTGTCGCATTGCCAAAGTAGACGATTTTGTGCGGCTGTTGCCCCAAGGTTACTATACCGTGGTCGGGGAGAGAGGAATGCGCTTGTCCGGCGGTCAGCGGCAGCGGTTGGGGATTGCCAGGGCGCTGTTGGTGGAGCCGGATGTGTTAATTTTTGATGAGGCTACTTCTAGTTTGGACTATGAAAGCGAGCGATCGATCCAGATAGCCATGCGAAATATCCTCGGTACGCGCACCACCATAATTATTGCCCACAGACTGAGTACAATTCGCGAAGCCGATGCGATCGTCGTACTCGACGGCGGTAGAATCGTCGAAGTTGGCAGCCACGAAGAACTTTTGAGTCAACAAGGTATTTACCGCCGCCTGCACTCCCTGCAAGAAACCGGGGAATTAGTGAATTAGGGATTTTCTCTTAGTCTAGACTTAGGGTGCTCCGGGCACGCACCCAGCCTAGACTTAGCAATGCACACCTTAAACAGTGTTCAATTTTCCCGTCAGCCCCTAACTCACTTATGTGTTCTCAGCTAAATGATTAGAGTTTTAAATATAATGTTGCAAATAAAGATTCTGGTGCTAGGATGTATAACTGTGATGGAAATGGGTCGATGCCCGAGCGGTTAATGGGGGCGGACTGTAAATCCGCTGGCTACGCCTACGCTAGTTCAAATCTAGCTCGGCCCACCTCAATTTAATAAAAAGTTAAAATTTAAGAATTAAAAATTAATTTTTTAATTGGAGGTTCTTAATTTTTTATGCCCGTGTAACTCAGTGGTAGAGTACCTCCTTGGTAAGGAGGAAGTCACGAGTTCAAATCTCGTCACGGGCTTTTTCTTCTCTCCTATATACATCAAGGGTTTCAGGTTCATCGCACAGCAAGAAGGTTAGTTTTCCGCTGAACTTTCGTGCTGATGGTTTTCTAATATGTCCCAAACAACTTCCATATCTGCCAAGTCCGCCCTCGACTTTTTGCGTATGGCTTTTAACTGATTGAGCAAGTCGGCCGGCTCTAGGAAATCTGCGACTGTCGGAGAAACTTTGTTGCTATCTTTGGTAGTGTTGGGTCTGTTAATTAATATCGATCGTACCCAGAGTCTAGCTCATAAGCACAGTTTTGAGATCACTGTTAGGAATGAGAATTAAATAACTTGCATTTTTTGTAGGTTGGGTTGAGGGACGAACCCTGCGTTTCACTCCGCCCAACGCCACGCTTGATTGTTGGGTTTCGTTCCTCAACCCAACCTACGAAGTTATTTAATCCACGATCCTTAGTGGCTGGCAGTATTGCTAGTTGAGAAGGGTGTAACATCTCAGTTCCAACTGACATCTTGCACCCTTCTCGATAAATCTTTTATGAACAGGCTTTCCGGCCTGTTCCACAATAAAATTCATCTCTTGTGGAACAGGCCGAAAAGCCTGTTCTTGAGAATGGTGTAACATCTCAGTTCCAACCGACTTTAGCTATGAGACTAGGGTTTCTCCTCCGGCGGACACTGCCACAAACCGATCACAATATTGTACCCGTATCGAAATCCCCGACTTCTTCAATAAATCGTGAATCTAATCATCCTCATCCAATCCCAGTGGCACAAAATATTGACTATAAACTACACTATCCGGCTCCCAAAGAGGCCGCCAATAAATATTTTGCATCACCGCCTTCTCCCCATCATCATCAGCCGGCCACTGAAAACTGACGATCGCAATATTGCTATATCCCACAATCTCATCACCCTCTTGCAGCCAGCGATTGCGCCACAACAGCGATATAAAATTCCATAACCTACGCCGGAATGACAATTGTTTATTTTTATGCGATCTATCTGACGCAGTTCCATTTTCTAGCTGCAAAAACACGCGAGCTCTTTGCCGTTTAATCCAGTCAATCCGATAGCCCCAATCAGGCAGAGATTGTCTATTTCTGACAGCAGCCGCCATAGCCTTCTTTCTGCCACCCCTCGAAATCTTCATTAATTCAAGCGGCTCATTCCATCCCAAACATTCGTGCGATCGCTCAGGAAACAGCGACTTAATCTTAGTATGAACTAAATGCGTTGTCCACTCCTCATTGATCAAAGCACTAGCAGTCAACTGCGCCAACACAGAATTTTGACAATTTGACTTATCATTCGCCCCCTTCAAAGGCTCAATGTTCGATCGAGAATCGCCAAAATGACAATCAGACCAATAACTCAGTCGCACAGCAGCAGCATAGTGAATATCCCCCGTCAACACAATCACCCGATTGCGCTGCTTAAAAAATTCCACCAACAGCTTCACAAAAGCTAACTCATGAAAATTCCAAGAATCCCCCGCATCACTATTAAAAACCTTCCCCTGTTCCACATCCCACTTTTGCACCGCATCAATAATCGACAAACCCACCAAATTTGTCGGCACAACCACCAGCGTCGCCTCAATCTCAAACTCCCCAGTTTTATTCAGCAACTCAGTCTCCCTCAAAGGTTTCTGAATTTGCTCCTCAAAACCTTTGTGAGTCAAAAGCATCGGTGGATCGATCGCACTTTCCACCGGATACCCCCGCCAATTCCGCGTATCCAGCACAATCACCTCGTGCTTAAAACTTCTCACAGTAAAATGCCAATTCAAAACCTCAGTTACACCCTCGCCCTCCCGATCCAAAATAAAAACGTCTTCATCTAATTTCAACTTAGGCAAATGAGTTTTCGGATCGAGTCCGGGAATTCCCAAATACGAAGCCGCCTCCTCCCAAGCAGAAACATCAGTCCCCGCCGAATTAGACCATTTTTCAGCAGTTGTTAATAATTTATCTCCAGGTTGTGCGCGATCGAACTGTGCAGGCGTATTTCCCCAAGCCTGAAACACAGCGTAAGCCAGCAAAGCATTCTGCACCACCCGGCGGCCCAGCGGCTTCCCCAGCACCCGGTAACACCACTCTCGATTCAAATAAAAATCGTCGCTAACATCATGGTCATCGCAAATCATATAAGTAGGAATATTCGCTAGCGCCCTCCTCACTCTCCACAAATTGCGAGCAAAACCGTTAAGTTCAACAACTTCTCTATCCCAGACTTTTGCCTGCTTAGAATTTGGGCAAATATCCTTACCCTTCGGAAAACTTGTGCACCAGAGTACCGGCGACCAAACTAACAAATACATCGCATAATATTCGCCCAAGCTAAACAAGTGACTTTTAGCATTTTTGGGTTTATTCACCAACATCGCCGTAAAGCCGCCAAAATCTCTGGCAATATCGCTGCGAGTCCCCGGCTGTAACTCAATTGGTTTTTTGAACTGATACTCAGCATCCGACGGTTTCTGAATTGGCGACTCTCTAAAAATTTCCCTCTCTTGGCCAAGTGCAGTTTCGTTTTCCGAATTTTTAGGTATACTGATACACAAATTCTTTTTTATTTGGGCATCATCCATCAGGGGTAGACTTTCTTCCCAGCCCAACAGTGTATCGCCAGCGTCAGTCAAGGCCCACAGCATGGCATCGGCAACGTCGTCGCCGTAAATTTGGTCGCCCGTTAAAAACAGTTGGTGGGGCCTGCTATTTGCCGTTCCTGCAAACTGTTCGATCGAATTATCCAAGATTGGCAGCGCATCTCTGCCGTCTCCGTGGGGCTTACGACAAGAACCGTGAACGATACGCAAATAGTTTAAATCCTGCGGCGGCAGGGCAAAAGTGGGCAACTGGTGAGCGAAATAACTAATCGTCTCCGGCCCCAAAGCCGATAAATCAGGGGTGGCAGGCCACAGGCAAGAAATGAGATTTTCTTTCTCATTTTCTGGGACTGCACCCCCGACGTTCGACTCGCTACTCCCAGTAAACTTGATGTCATAAGCATAAATTTGCCCAGATGTCAAGAGGTTGCTGTTAATTGGTTTAGCAGTCACGGCGACTACGTGCAGGTATTTGCCGAGCTGCACGGTAGAGCTCGCACCTTGGAGCAAGGGCCGATCGACAATTTCGCCGGTTCCGCCCTCTGTCGAATAAACCTTGAGTTCGACTTGGCGGGGGGCTTTCAGAGCCAGCCAAACTGTCACGGCCCGACTTTCAGTCCGGCGCAAAATCGGGCCCGCAAGGATAAGCGGCAAGTGATGAATTCGATGACTTAAGGGAGTCCACGACATAGGATTTAAAAAATAAAAATTAAATAAGAGTGTTCTAGCAATCAGATTTTAGGCGATCGAGCATCTATCACTCGCTTAATTAATGCTAAGTCTGCCAACCCAAGTCTCCAAAATTGTAACAACTCATTAAGTAAAATTAATAATCATGCTACAAGAAGAACAATTACAACATTTTCGAGATTCAGCTCCGCAGTTGTCGGTAATTAAATCATCAGAACCGGCCGAACGCCCCAACCGCCGGCCTCTCTACTCGTCACCTTTAGATCGGGCGATCGACCGCCACCCCCTCACCGTGGCTCCAGAAACCCCGATCGCCCAAGTGTTGGCTCTCATGAACCCGATGCGCGTCTCCTGTCACCTTTGTGGCGAAAAACAAAACGCTGTTGCTAGCGCAGCCAAGCGCAGTTGCGTCTTAGTCGTGGAAGATAATCGCCCGATCGGCATTTTTACAGAACGGGATATCGTCAAGCTAACTACCGTCGCAGCTTGTACAGTCGGACTGACAATTGCTGACGTAATGACTCGATCGCCCATTACTCTCAAAAAATCCGAGTCTCCAGATATTTTCACAGCTATCTTCACCTTGCGCCAGCACTCCATCCGGCATTTGCCCGTAGTGGACGAGGACTCGCGACTTCTCGGCATCATCACCCGCGAAGCCATTCACGAAGCCCTCCAGCCGATTAACTTGCTAACCAATTTGCGCTGTGCAGCAGATGTCATGACGCACCAAGTCATTTCTGCCACAACAACTGCCTCAGCCCTCGATTTAGCCCAGCTCATGGTCAAGCATCGAGTTAGTTCCGTTGTCATTGTCAAAGAGCAAACTCAGCATCCCGATCGGGCGATCGCACCAACACAAAATTACCAAATTCCGATCGGCATTGTCACCGAGCGCGACATCGTGCAGTTTCACGCCCTCGAACTCAACCTCTCGGAAATCCCAGCAGCAAGGGCCATGAGTGCGCCTTTATTTTGCATATCTCCCGCCGATTCCCTCTGGAGTGTCCACCAGTCCATGCAGCGCCACTGCGTCCGCCGTTTGGTAGTAGTTGGCAGCCAGGGAGAGCTTTTGGGCGTTGTGTCTCAGACAAGTTTGCCGCAAGTTTTTAACCAATCTGAAATGTATGGGACGATCGAGCTGTTACAACAAGCAGTGGACGATCGAGCCACCCAATTGCAGAAAGCCAACGAACTTTTGCAGCAAGAAATTTTAGAGCGGCAGCGGGCCCAAGAAGCCCTGCGCCAAGCTCACGACGACTTAAAAAAACAAGTTGAAGAACGCACCGCTCAACTTTTAGAATCAAATGAATTGTTGAGACGGGATATTATCAAGCGCCAGAGAGTCGAAGAAGTCCTGCGGCGAAAGCAAACTTGCTTGAAAAATCAAGCACAGCAATTAGAGCAAACTGTGCGAAAGTTGCAGCAAACTCAAACTCAATTAGTGCAAACCGAAAAAATGTCTTCTTTGGGACAAATGATTGCCGGTATCGCTCACGAAATTAACAATCCTGTTAATTTTATCTATGGCAACCTTTCCCACGCCAGCCACTACATCAAAGAATTGCTCCAACTGTTGGAACTTTACCAGCAGCACTATCCCGAACCAGTCTCGGAAATTCGGGAAGCAGCAGCAGAGATGGAAGTCGATTTTTTGGTAGAAGACTTATCTAAGCTAGTGTCTTCTATGCAAGTAGGAACCGAGCGCATCCGCCAAATAGTTGTGTCGATGCGTAATTTTTCGCGATCGGATCAATCTAACATCAAGCTCGTTGACATTCACGAGGGACTCGAAACCACTTTGTTGATTTTGCAGCATCGGCTCAAAGCCCACGGCCCACATCCAACTATCCAGATTATTAAAGAATATGGCAATTTGCCCCACATCGAGTGCTGTGCCGGTCAGATCAATCAGGTGTTCATGAATATTATCGGCAATGCTATTGATGCTTTGGATGAAGAAATCCAGCAAGGGGAATGGGCGACGAGAAATGCGAAAAATTCACCCCCGTCAAATCCTAGTTCTCCATTGACTCTTCCCACAATTACAATTCGTACTGAAGTTGTTGGTGGCGATTTTGTCGCGATCCGCATTTCCGACAACGGGCGGGGCATACCGGAGGAGATTCGCCGCCAATTATTTGACCCGTTTTTTACTACCAAACCAGTTGGCAAGGGCACTGGGTTGGGACTGTCGATTTCTTACCATTTAGTTGTGGAACAGCACGGGGGGCGACTAGACTGCGTTTCGGAAGCTGGACGGGGCACTGAATTTGCGATCGAGATTCCGATCGTCAGTCGTCCTTAGTCACCAGTCATACGATTTGAGATTTGAGATTTTAGATTGAAAAATTGAATAATTGGAAATGACTCATTAAGCTCGTGGTTTGGATCGCGGGCTTACAGTTGCATTCTTTTTTTTAACTGGTATCAGAGGATTGAATAATTGAATAATTGGAAATGACTGATGAAGCACGTGGTTGGGATCACAGGCCTACAGTTGCATTCTTTTTTTCAACTGGTATCAGTAGTCATTGGGAAGAAATAATAGACATCGTGCAAAAAATATATGCTAGAATAAAGGCTTTGGCTTAATTGGAGGAAGTTGCAGGTTGAGCTGATTTTCAGGACATGATGCTCAAAACAGCATAAAATGCTAAAAAGGTGTTTTGTAGTTACATAATAAATCTATCGATTTTATCAAAATTTGAAACCGGAGCAATTTAAACAGAGATGTGGTGTCCTGATTCAAACGTTTAAAGAAAGGGTTAACACTTGAGAACAATTCCGGCTAGAAAATCCTCAAGCTCAACGAGGACGCCGAAGCGCCTTCACTCTTGAAGAACAACTTTTAGTTGCCTAGGAATATTGGGGAGAATATCGAACCTATTTTCGGGGACAAATTGGGGAGTATCCGAATCAACGATTAGCCGAATTGTAACTAACATGAAATCAACTTTTTTAAGAAAAATGTGAAAATTTGGTATTCCTAGGATAAAAGCATTGTTCAAAGGTTTTGGGCGTCAGCAAAGTTGTGGTAATGGATGTCACATAAACAGCTATCGAACGAAAAAAAACCCGAAAAATACTGTTCACGAAATAAAAAAAACACAGCCTAAAAATGCAAGTAATCATTAATCAAGACCGTAAACAGATTATTTGCCTAAATTTTGAACCTGGGCCTGGCCACGATTTCAGCTTGTTTAAAAAAAAGCAATGTTCATTTCCATCCCTCAACCGATAGTTCACAAGATACTGGCTAAGCTGTGGAGTATTTAAACCAGTAACGAGGCTTGTATGGTGCGTCAGGAGTGAACACTTACGCGCTTAGGAATGAGAATTAAATAACTTCCACAAGTTTGTGGGATGGGCGTCCCGCCCGTCCAAAAAGGACGGGCGGGACGCC
>NZ_JAUBUB010000126.1:0-17087 GCF_036705265.1 Microcoleus sp. B4-C2 | reverse complement strand
GAGCGGACTCGAGCCGCTCGCGCTCGACTATTATAATTTACTTGGGGACAATTAATCCACCCTGCTTCTTAAGGGGGATTTAGGGGGATCGAGATTCCGCCTTCTGCCTTTTACATAAGTGCCTTTTTGAGGATTAACGGCAGTTTTGGTCGAGAAGTTTTAATATGGAGGATGGCTTTAAATTTTCTAATGACCTATGTCTCCTACTTCCGTTTCTCAGGTGTACTCTTCTGGTAATTCCAAGGGTGCGAATCAGTCTCGCAAGACTGCTGCTTTGGCTGTTGAGTCGGGTAAAATTCCACCTCTGTTGGGGGCGAGTTTGGCTGAGTTAACGGAGTGGGTGCAGCAAAACGGGCAACCTGCTTATCGGGGAAAGCAGTTGTACCAGTGGATTTATGAGAGAGGTGCGCGATCGATCTCTGACATTTCTGTATTCTCGAAGCAGTGGCGCGAGACTGTTGCTAAAATTCCGATCGGGCGATCGACAATTCACTATCGATCGGTCGCACCAGACGCCACGGTAAAGTATCTCTTAAAATTGGCAGACGGTCAAATCATTGAAACAGTCGGCATTCCCACCGATAAACGGCTGACTGTGTGCGTCTCAGCCCAAGTTGGCTGCGCGATGGGCTGCGACTTTTGCGCTACCGGAAAAGGCGGTTTCAAGCGCAATTTAGAAAAACACGAAATCGTCGATCAAGTCTTGACAGTACAGCAAGATTTCGGCCGCCGAGTCAGCCACATAGTATTTATGGGAATGGGCGAACCCCTGCTGAATTTCGATAATGTTGTAGCTGCTGTCAAGTGTTTGAATCAAGACGTAGGAATTGGACAGCGAAACATCACCATTTCTACAGTAGGAATTCGCAATCGCATCAGCCAACTAGCTGAACATCAACTGCAAGTTACCCTCGCCGTCAGCCTCCACGCTTCCAATCAAAGATTGCGCGAAGAGTTAATTCCTAGCGCCCGCCCTTATCCTTTAGGTGAGTTAATAGCAGAATGTCGGGAATATGTGCGATCGACTGGACGCAGATTAAGTTTTGAATACGTACTTTTAGCAGGTGTGAATGACTTGCCGGAACACGCAGCCGAGTTGGCTAGTCAGTTGCGCGGTTTTCAGTGTCACGTCAATTTGATTCCTTACAATCCGATTCAGGAAGCTGAATATAAGCGACCGACTCCCAATCGAATTAACAGTTTCGTTGCGACTTTGAAGGAAAAGAAAATTGCAGTTAGCGTGCGGTATTCTCGCGGCTTAGAAGCAGATGCAGCCTGCGGACAATTGCGGGCATCCGAGGTGGAGGCTTAGGTTTTTAACCCAATACGGTTCAGATAAAACAAATCCCCCCTAGCCACCCTAAAAAAAGGGGGGAAAGGGGGGGTGAAAGTCCCCGCAACGATTCGGGGGATGCTGCAAGGGATCTCCGGGGAATTAGCAGTGTTAACTGAACCGTATTGGTTTTTAACCGCCAAAAATTATTGTCGTAGGATGCCCCGGATCGTAGTTTCTCAATGATTGAGAAACTACGATCCGGGGCATCCTATTACTGTGGTTAAACTGTTCGGAAATCGTTAACATCAATTAGGGAAGCATTGACTCCAGTTAAAGAGGCGATCGCAATTCCATTCACCTTAATCAAAGCGCTGTTATTACTCTGACTAATTTCCAATTGGTTGAAACTCAAGCCGCGAGACAATCCCAACACATCTTCGCCTTTAACAAAGTCGGAAATAATATCGATTCCGAGATTGTTGCCGATCGCAAACGTGTCATTGCCCAGCCCGCCAATCAAGCTGTCATCTCCTAAATCTCCGAACAATAAATCGCTGCCAGTACAACCGAGGAGGGTGTCGCTGTTTTCACCGCCATAAATTGTATCATTTCCAGCACCGCCATCTATGAGGTCATTATTCTCGTTGCCACAGAGTAAATCGTTGCCAGCATCCCCGCACAGAGTGTCATCTCCAAATTGTCCGAAGATAGAATCACTGCCTTGACTTCCGACAATCGCATCGCTATCTTTGCCGCCAATTAGGATATCGTTTCCTTTGCCACCATCGATAAAGTTGACGCCTGCATTGCCATAAATGAAGTCATTGCCCTCTTTACCGTTAATCGAATCATTCCCCTTATCTCCGAAGATGAGATCCTCGTCTTCACCGCCGATAATGATGTCGTTACCTTTGCCGCCAAGTAGGATATCATTTCCGCTATTTCCATTGATGAAGTCGTTGCCTTCGTTGCCGTTGAAAATGTCTGGGCTGTTGCCACCAATTAGGTTGTCGTTACCTGCTTTGGCATCGAATATATTGGGACTGTTGCTGCCAAAGTAACCGTCATTTCTAGGAGTACCGATTAGGATGCCGGAATTGCCGTTGATAATATTATCAACTGGATTTGGTCGATCGAGATTTGGCCTTTCAATGCGATCGCCAATGCAGTTTGGATCGGGTGCGGGCGTACCTGTAGGCGTTGGTGTGGGAGTTGGCGTGGGAGTTGGTGTGGGTGTTGGCGTTGTATCTACGATCGTCAAAATCGCCGTATTTTGA
The DNA here is from genome assembly GCF_036705265.1 of Microcoleus sp. B4-C2. Lineage (NCBI taxonomy): Bacteria > Bacillati > Cyanobacteriota > Cyanophyceae > Oscillatoriales > Microcoleaceae > Microcoleus > Microcoleus sp. B4-C2. The sequence continues at coordinate 14,534 of NZ_JAUBUB010000126.1, read as the reverse complement.
TTTCCCAAACTCGCATTATTTGTGGCATTTGTCAAACTGAGATTGACAGTTTCATTCCCTTCTACTAAGGTGTCCTGAGTGATGGGAATAGTGAAAGTTTTGCTAGTTTCGCCAGAGAGAAAGTTTAACGTACCCGACGTAGCAGTGTAATCACTTCCGGCGGTGGCGCTACTGTCAGCAGTACCGTAACTCACAGAGGCGGAAAGATTGGTTCCACCTGTAAGTAGGTAAGCGGGATTAAGCCGAGCTATGTAACAGTATGTAAACAGGGCTAACTTAGCCACGCTTAGGGCATTTAGATACTTTACAATTATTTACATAATTGTGTTTTACAGCGCCTACCTACTTATCATTAACTGCAATTGTTGGGGTTGTGTCGTTTTCATTAACCCTGTAAGCAGCGCTACAGAAATTAAAGGTTCCCGGTGCTACAATCTCAAGTTTACGATCAGAATGCTATTCAAGCATTTGAGGACTTAGTTTTGGACAAATGAATTTATGAGCCAAACAAATAAGCAAAATGTTGAAAAATTTCATTTGGATACATCTAACCAATCTATTTCGGTTGGTAGCAAGGCTGCTTAAGGGAACAAACCACATTATGGCAATCGCTACAGTTGTCGCTGTTGCCATCTTAGCCGGACACACAGCATCGGCTCAAGTCGGTCCTCCCAGACCGCCTAATCCACTGGCTTCGCTGAAAACCGTAGCAGTCCCTGAGCCACCAAACTTAGGAGAATTCGTCAAAGACAAACCGGCTGCAATTGCTTTAGGAAAATCGCTGTTCTGGGATTTGCAGGTTGGCAGCAACGGAAATCAGTCTTGCGCCAGTTGCCACTTTCACGCTGGAGTTGATACTCGTGCTAAGAACCAGCTCAGCCCAGGGCTGTTGCGGGTAAATGCAAGCGGTGAGCCAGATCCAGACATTACGTTTAATGCAGGTAAGGGTCCCAACTCTGTGCTGCTGCCAGCGGACTTTCCGTTCCACAAGCTGGCAGACCCGAACGATCGCTTCTCGCAAGTTCTAGCTGACACCAACGATGTTGCAGGATCTCAAGGGGTAAGTCAGACAAAATTCATCGATATTGTCCCTGGTAGTGCGGTCGATAAGGTAGAGGTTCAGCCAGATCCGGTCTTTAAGGTGCAGGGCATCAACGTGGGTCAGGTAACAGAGCGCAACACGCCCAGCACAATTAACGCTGTGTATAACTTCCGCAACTTTTGGGACGGACGCGCCCAAAACGAATTTAATGGTGTGAATCCGTTTGGGTCAAGAGACCCCGGTGCCTTTGTCCTGAAAGCACCCACAAAGCAATCCCCTCTGCAGCAGGTGAAAATTAGCCTGAAGAATTCATCGCTGGCGTCGCAGGCAGTGGGCCCACCGCTAAGCTCTGTGGAAGAATCCGCAACGGGTCGGGTATTTCCGGATATCGGGCAGAAGTTCGATCGGATTAAAGTCAAAAAGCTGCCTAGAGAGACAGGTAAAAAGCTCAAACAGCTACGGCCGCTTGGGAAACAGCTTGTCCATCCCGAAGACAGCGTTTTGGGCAGCTTGAGCCGTTGGCCCCAGCCCGGACTCAAAGACAAAAGTTACGAAAAAATGATTGAGGATGCGTTTAAGCCGGAGTGGTGGGACTCGAAGCAAATCATCAAGGTTGATGCTACAGGAACTCGGTCTTTCAAGCAGCCGCAGGGAGCGTTGGCAACCGATGAGTTTACACTGATGGACTACAACTTCTCATTGTTTTTCGGATTAGCGATTCAACTGTACGAGTCCACCTTGATTTCTAACGATTCACCCTTCGATCAATTTATGGAGGGAAACAGCAACGCGCTGACTGTACAGCAAAAGCAAGGCAAGGATCTGTTTGAAGGTAGAGCGGGGTGTGTCTTCTGTCACGGTGGGGCTGAATTTACCAACGCCTCCGTCAAAAATGTGCAGGAGCAACGGCTCAGACGGATGAGGGTGGGAAATACTGGACAAGCTGTCTATGACAATGCCTTCTACAATATTGCCGTTCGACCGACTGGGGAAGACTTGGGCGTGGGCGCCAATGATCCTTTCGGCAATCCCCTTTCAGAATCGCGGCTAGCTGCGCGAGGACTCTTTCCGTCATTACTAAATGCAACTCCAAATATACCCGTCGGTGCAGATGAACGCATTACAGCAGACGGTGCATTCAAAACGCCTGGACTGCGGAATATTGAGTTGACGGCTCCCTACTTCCACAACGGTGGGCAACTCACCTTGCGAGAGGTCGTTGATTTCTACAATCGAGGCGGGGATTTTCGTGAGAACAACATTGACAATGTGGATATTGGCATCCAAAACCTAAACCTCACCGAGGAACAGAAAACGTCTTTGGTCCTATTCATGGAATCTCTGACGGACGATCGCGTTCGCTATGAGCGTGCCCCGTTCGATCATCCACAACTGTTTATTACGAATGGGCATCCCGGAGATCAGAACGCCGTGACCAATGATGGCACAGGGCAAGCGACAACAACATTGCTAGAGTTGCCTGCGGTGGGTCGGAACGGGACTACTGTTCCTCAACCAAACTTCTTGGGCGTTTCCTCGGAGCGATCGACGACAACGATTACTCCGCAATCTACTCCGCCATCATCAAGGAATCCACTTGAGGGAAGCATTACTGAGGAAGACTGTCCACCAGGCTCAACACCTAAGTTTGTGACCGGAGGATATATGTGTGTCACTAAGTAATGATTTCCTGCGGTATTGAACACCGCTTTAAAGGGGATTAGCAGGCGATTTTCGCGGTTGAAGCCTGAGAAAACCCCTGCGAGCGATCGTGAAATCTATCGCAATCCGCTTTGAGTCCTCAACTTAACCGTTAAAATCCCCAACCTCTTTAAGAGGTTGGGGATTTTGTATTCATCAGCGAGTGTGGAGGCGGAACGAGCTTAGCAGAAGCCACAAAGAGCTTGCTCAACTTTTCGGTACATGGTTGCCGGTGATGCACAAGTTTTGAGGCATTATATCGCTATTTTTTTTTCATTCGGGAACCTTTTTTCGGTCAGACAACCCAACGCCGCGTCTCCTTTTTCACTTTATTCGGCAAGCCGTATATAAAATCCTGACCTTTAACAAAATTCGAGATAATACAGCAGATTCTCGCCGATTTCCAAGACAAAAGTATCCTCGCCCAAACCTCGGACAAATTTCGACAATTTTTACCTAAAAATTCAGCTAAAACAATACACTCTACAAGCGTTTAACAAGTATCCACCGCAACTCTAACGGCGGTGTTTCTTGCACCGGAAATAAATCTCGCCCGCTAGCCCAACTGACAAACCAAGGTGTCGGCGGCCACGCCGACTCAGGCAAATGTTTTTGTTCGTATTCAATCACAGATTCATCGGAAATAATTTCTAACGGCAAACCCTCTATTGCTGCTTGCAATTCTTGTCTGGTAATCAGATAAGACCAACACAATTCAGACATTTGTTTTGCCATCTCATCGGGTTCGTACCCATCTACAGCTAAGAAAGTGCTGAATAAGATAAACCCGCCGCTTAACACGGCATCGGACATTTTGCCGAGGAAAAGACGAATTTGTTCGGGGTAGCGGAAGTGAGAGAGAACTTCGGTAGCAATCGCTAATTTGTACCGATAAGTTTTCATTCTCAATAATGGGTCTAAAACGTCGCCTTGGGTGACATTTATCGGCAAGTTTTCGGCGGTGGCTGCTGCTGATAGTTTCTCGGCAAATATGGGTGTTAGTTCGATCGCATCCACGGAATGACCTAACCTTGCTAAAGGCAGACTATTGCGCCCCGGGCCCGCACCGACATCTAAAATAGGTGCTTTTCCCGGTTCGCCTAATTCGGCGGCAATGGCGATGACTTTGGCATCGGGATGGCTGCCGAATAAAGGTTCGGGGCGAATATCCGGCCAGCTATGATATTTCTGGGCCATTGATTCGACTTGAATCTTGGTATTCAGAGTAATGCCGCCGGCTAAACCGGTTTGGGAATTGGCAGGAAAGTATGAGACTATTAGATTAGCGTGGGGGGAATTTTTGAATCCTTCTGCTAAGGCGTTGGCGATTAATGTTCGCAAGTTTTCGGCTTGGGCAGCGTCGATGTTTTGTCCGAGAATGTTTAAGAAGTCTGACAGTAATTTAAGATAGTCGTCTAGCATCGATGGCAAGCAAGGCAGATAGAATTCTCCCTTGAGGCCGATGTTCTTTTTGAGCCTTTCTTTGAGAATTAATTTCAGGCGATTCGAGTCTATCATTCGATTTTAGATTTTAGATTTTAGATTTTAGATTGACTCTCGCATTGAATCGGGAACCTAGAACAAGACTCTAAAATTTTTATCTTTGCAGCACTTACAGCATATTCCAGGTTTATGAAGTACAGTAGAAACCTTAATTGTGTGCTGTTAATCTGTAGGGTGCGTCGCTACGAGATATTGGATATAACTTACAGATTGACGGGTGGCGACGCACCTTACACGGGCCATCAGATTATGTGTACCACATATAAATGGAATATGCTGTAAGTCATTCGCAACTCTCCGTTTTTGGGCGGAGTCAGCGACGGGCCTGTGTCGGGTGATTCGCTGACGGGCAATGCGGGGATAGATGCAGCACTGGTAAGGTTTTTAGTCACAATATTTTTGATTAGATTCAGCAATAAGTGCGATCGCACCGAGCATAATCTTGTGCTCTTGCACCTGAATTCGAGCGTGCAGCGTTTCTGCGGTATCGTCAGGCAATACCGGCACCGCAGCCTGCATTAAAATCGGCCCGCTGTCTACTTCTAAACGGGCAATATGCACCGTACATCCGGTGATTTTAACCTTAGCGGCCAGTGCTTGCTCGACGGCGCGAATTCCTGGGAAACTCGGCAGTAAGCTGGGGTGAATGTTAATAACGCGATCGGGAAAAGCATCAAATAAAACTTCGGTAACAATTCGCATCCAACCCGCCATCACTACCCATTCTACATCATATTCTTGAAAAGTTTTGACAATTTTTGTATCTAATTCTTCGCGACTTTTGCAGTCGCGGTGATTGAGAAGAATCGAGGGAATGCCGTATTTTTCTGCTCTGGCTGCGGCTTTGGCTTCGGGGTTGTTGTAAATTAATACTGGGATTTGAGCGTTGAGTTGTTGGTTTTGGATGGCTTGGGCAATTACCTCGAAGTTGCTGCCGCTTCCTGATGCTAAAACTCCTAATTTTAAGGGCTTACTAAGAGAAGCATCTTTTTCGACTTTGGCGGCAGGAATTGCGGGGACAATCAAACAATCTCTGGAATTGGTATTTGCTGTTATCATAAAATTTTTAGTTTGCTCTCAAAATTGTACCACCTGTAATATCAATTTCGGTAACATCGGAATTAATATGGCCCGACCGAAATCAGGACACGGCAGTGCCGTGTCGAAAGCTTATCATTCCGGCGCAGCCGGAATTGATATAACGAGTGCTAATCTGGTCGAGCGGCAAAAAAATCATCCCTGAGAATCGAATAAATTTTGAGATCCCAGTATTCGCCTTTGACAAATATCTGCTGTCGCAATATTCCTTCCAATTGCATCCCCACTTTTTCCATTACGCGCGCCGATCCAATATTGCTAACTTTACATTTAGCCTCAATTCTATTCAACAGCATTTCCCGAAACCCGAACTCCATGATTGCATTGACAGCCTCGCTCATATATCCTTGATTCCAATATTTTCGAGAAATCGCGTATCCCATTTCAGCGCGACTGTGTGTCATGCTCCATCCCACATATCCGCAAGTACCGATAAATTTGTTATCGGCTTTGTGAACTATCCCCCAATCCACAAGTTCTCGTTTTTTGTACATTTTTAGCAGCGATTTTATAAAATACTTAGTGTCTTCGATTGAGGTATGAGTTGACCAGGTTGTGTATTTTGACACTTCGGGATCTAAACCATACTCAAACATATCGCTGGCATCGTTTAAAGTAATTTTCCTCAGCAGCAGTCTCTCAGTTTCTATCGTGGGTAAATTGGCTAATATATCGAGAAGATTCATTGTGAAATTGACCTATATTGTGATACCATTTAAAACTAAAAGCTAAAATTTACAAGCCAATGGTTCGGATTAAATTTGGGCGTTTTAACTGGTTGGATAATGATGCGATCGCAGCTTGGACTTTTCTGACCCCAGCTTTGCTGTTTCTGGGTACTTTTTTGATTTGGCCGATCGCCTATTTATTTTACCTCAGCTTTACCAGCGGCAGCTTTACCCAGTCGGGATTGCGTTGGATTGGCTTCAACAACTACTGGCGTCTAGTCACAAACCCGGATTTCTGGCAAATTCTCCAAAATACGCTCTATTTTACTACTGCAACAGTCATTCCCAGTTTAGTGATTCCATTGGGCTTAGCAGTTTTGCTAAATCGCTCGTTTGCTTGGCGAGGAGCTCTCCGCACCGCTTATTTTATTCCTTCGATTACCTCTTTAGTTGCAGTTGGCTTGGGTTGGCGGTGGTTGTTTCAAACCGAAGGCCCGGTGAATAATGCGCTAAGTGCGATCGGCTTAAATCCAATTCCTTGGCTTAGCAGCACAGTTTGGGCAATGCCAGTGATAATTCTGCTCAGTGTTTGGAAACAATTAGGCTTTAATATGGTAGTATTTTTAGCAGGATTGCAAGCAATTCCGGTAAATCGTTACGAAGCGGCAGAATTGGATGGAGCTAATGCTTGGCAGCAATTTTTGTACATCACTTTACCCGGTTTGCGGCCGACTTTAGTATTTGCTACCGTCACTACTGCTATTTTTACCCTGCGGAGTTTCGAGCAAGTTTACGTCATCACCGGCGGCGGCCCTTTAAACTCTACTAATTTGCTAGTTTATTATATTTACGAGCAAGCTTTTTCGCAATTTGATTTTGGCTATGCAGCCGCAGCGGCAACTTTCCTGATGGCTATAGCTTTGATATTAGTCTATTTACAACTAAAAGTGTGGGGCGAAGATGCTTGATATCACGTCCAGTAGCATCCTTCGTGTATGGGCGGGGCGGGTTTACCGAATTGTTTGTTGTAGGCAATTATGGTTGGTAAAACCCGCCCCAACGCGCAAATTATACAATTAACAATGCCCAATGCCCGATGCCCAATGCCCGATGCCCAATGCCCAATTACCCATTCCCAATTTTATATTCCATGTACTCTGCTGTTTGTTGAGCTTGTGCTGTACCCAAAAGTTTGCCGACAACGTGCAGAGACATATCAATTCCCGCAGCAATTCCCCCAGAAGTGATGATTTTGCCGTTATCTACAAATCGCTGATTTTCGATAATAGTTGTGTTGGGAGCTAATTCTCTCAATAAATCCAATACTTGATGGTGGGTAGTTGCTGCTAAACCTTCCAACAAACCAGCTTTTGCCAAAAGCAGCGAACCCGTACAGACAGAAAGCACTAATTCTGCTGTTCGCGCACAATCTTTTATCCAATTAATAACTGCTGAATTATAGATTAACTTTCTTGTACCTTGTCCTCCCGGTACAATTAAAATATCCGGTGGCGGACAATCGGAAATGGTGCAGTTGGGATTTACGCTCAAACCATTGCGGGTTTTGACAGCACCGGGATGTTCGGCTACGGTAGAGACTGCAAAAGGTCGCTCGCCCTTACTTAATTCTGATGTCACCGAAAACACTTCAAAAGGGCCTGCAAAGTCCAGTACCTCGACATCATCGAATATTAAAATAGCTACCTTCCTAGTGGCCATAAGACCTACTTCTGATAGAGGCAAAAAATCTCGGCGATTTGTTATCGTAGAACTGATATAATTTAAATTATTAAAGCTATGCCGAAAAATATTCGCCATCGCGCCATAAAAATTTTTCTTTTGTGTGTGGCTTGCGCCTTAGCAATTGCTGTAGCGCCAATTGTCACGCCCGCTCAATCCACAACTCAATTAGAGTTTCGCATTACTCAATTAGAAAGGCAAATTTCTGAACTCAGGGGACAAATATACAGCTTGCAGAACCAAGGTTCTAGACTTAACCGACCTCAGTCTCCTTCCCCTTCCGGTTCTGGTCGCACCAATCCTAGAACGCTGTCGGGAGACCCGATGTTTGATAATTTAGCAACTTTGGCAATTGAAACTAAGCAAGATGTTATTAAAATTCAAGAGCGGTTGTCAAAGCTAGAAGCGTCGAGAAATCGCTAGAGAAGTCAATCGATTTTAGATTTTAGATTTTAGATTTTAGATTTTAGAATTGAAGCATTGACTTGCGCGAGATAAATTCGGGGGGCAAGTTTCATCGGATACACATTTTTTATTTTTCCGTCCTGAGTCTCCGAAGGAATGAATCACGTGGCGGGTATTCTGGATGCTTTCGGTCATTAGTCATTGGTCATTGGTCATTGGTCAGAAGGAAGAGGTTCAAGGGAAGAGGGAAGAAGTCAGTAGTCATTAGTTAGAAGGATGAAGTCATATTATCCCCAACTCAAAACTCAAAACTCTCTGCCTCTTCCCTCTCCTTCTCTCCCATTCTCCGACGTTGAGGTCGAGAACAGCAGGGTCTGCTAAAAGTTAACTTGCAGAACTATTCAATGATATGGAAATAATAGGCTGCAACCACAAAATTGATGGCTAACAACAACAGAAACCAGCCTGCGCGAAATGTGTAAGGGAATTTGCCCGTTTTCATCACGGAGTCGGATTTTAATTGGTTCTTCGCTATCTCTGGCATAGGTAAAGCTCCTAATTGATAATGTCACTCTCTTTACAAATACCAGAGAGCGTCGCACTTATGCACAATCCTCTAGAGTTATTTTTTTTGACACTCCCCTGCCTGAAGGCGAGGGGATTCTTGGTTCTGCGACATACCTTAAAACTATCTATCCTTGCGGCAGTGTTTAAACCAGGTATCCGTTCAAAAGAACCAAATATCGAGCTTAATTTAGATAGCCTCGCGAGGGTTTGTCTCCCCAAGCTTTCGAGAATTGCTTCTCTTGTTTCTGTGTGCCCCACAGTACATTTTAGACAGTACATTTTAGAAATAAAAAGTTTAGTCTCTGATTTTGGCTTACATTAGTTAGCCCAGCTATGTTTTTCGTGGTTTTCGCCACCCACTAACCATTATTGTTTTCCGACCAGTCGTTTGAGCGTGGTGTCTCTTATGTATCGGCGGTTATTCTACCTGTAGTATAGTTATTGTACTCTACAATGAACACAATGCAAGAATGTTCAAGAAAACACTTAACAAAAGTTGATAATTAATTAAAGCCGTCCTAGAAGGACGGGGCTTTATACCCAATTTCTTGGTAACAAGTTTATACCGAGTTGAATTCAAATTAGTTTCAATCGTTTTCTCCGGCGTGGTAGGAACTGCGGACGAGAGGCCCCGATCGCACGCGCTCAAACCCCATCTCCCGCGCGATCGACCCGAAACGGTCAAATTCGGCGGGCGTCCAGTATTTACGCACTGGGAGGTGCTCTAGAGATGGTCTCATGTATTGACCGAGAGTGAGCCGATCGCACTTGGCCTCCCGCAAATCTGTCATCGCTTCGACTATCTCGGCTTCGGTTTCCCCGTGCCCCAACATCAAACCGGATTTGGTGGGAATAGTTGGGTCATATTGCTTAACAATACGCAGAACGTCGATCGAGCGATCGTACTTCGCCCCCCTCCGCACCGGCCCTTGCAAGCGACGCACCGTCTCAATATTGTGGTTGTAACAAGCCGGTTTAGCCTCCACCACAGTCCGAATCCGATCTCGCTGCAACTCATCGAGGCCGGAATTCTCCCCGTCGGGGGCGGGAACGGGGAGGGCGGGCACGGGGAGGGCGGGCACGGAGGCACCGCCCCTACCTGTTCCCCCCCAAAAATCCGGCGTCAGTACCTCAACTTCAGTATGCGGGTTCAGAAGGCGGATTTGGGCGATCGTCCTGGCAAACCAACCCGCACCCCCATCCGGCAAATCATCCCTCGCCACCGAAGTCAGCACCGCATAGCGCAAACCCAACAACTGCACAGCCTCCGCCACCTTTTGCGGTTCCTCCGGGTCGAGGGGCATCGGAGAATGACCTTTATCTACTTGACAAAAAGCACAAGCGCGGGTGCAAGTCGGCCCCATCAACAAAAAAGTCGCCGTTTTTTGCGCGTAGCACTCGCCCCGGTTGGGACATCTCCCCTCCTCACAAATCGTGTGAATTTGCCGCTGTTTGATAATTTTCTGCACTTCGGAAAGTTCGCTAGCTTTGCCAACGGGCCTACGCAACCACTCCGGCATCGCCTCGATTTCACCCCGCATTTGGGCGGCAACTGCTTTGACAGTAGGAGTTTTAGGAGTTTGGGGCGACATAAAATTAAGTGGCGATTGAGTTAATTCCTTCGATCGTATCCGAAATCAAAGCCCCTGAACTTGTAGAAGTATCACCCGAAATCAGAATCGCGCCGACGTGCAACAAAACTAAACTCGCCCAGAATTATGGGTAGAATTCTGTTAGGGATATACTGAAGGTTGCAAATCATCACTCATTCATTACTGAAGGAGTCAGTCGTGGCTGGTCAAAAAATCTTGGTAATCGATGACAGTAAAGTCATCCGCGTCCGAGTCCGAGAGATGTTGCCGCAGGGTAACTTTGAAGTTCTAGAAGCAAAAGACGGCGAAGAGGGACTCAAACTGATCCGTCAAGCCCGGCCAAATCTAATTATGTTAGATTTCCTACTGCCCAAAGTCAGCGGTTGGGAAGTGTATCAAAAAGTGCAAGCCCATCCTGAGCTTTCTAAGATACCTTTGGTGATCATGTCGGGCCGCGAAGAAGAGGTGATGGAAAAAATTCCGAAACCCTTTGAGAAGCATTTTTTTGCATTCATCGCTAAACCGTTTGAGAAGAAGCAGCTAACCGAGGCAATCAAATCGGCGATGGTACTGGCCAAAAAGAAACCAGTGCCGGAAGCCCCAGCCGCCGCCGCTGCACCCACTTCTGGAGCGGGCGCCGCCGAAATTCAGGCGATGACTGCGAAAATGGCGAAAATGCAAGCGGAAATTGATGCACTCAAAAAACAAATGACTCAGGTGATTACGATCATCAAGCAGAAATTGAAATAATTCTGCTGTTTTTTGAAGGCACTTATGTAGAAGGAAACTTCCACACCGTGAAACTTTCATTTGAGTCTCAAAGGCTGCGATTTTATCCGCATTTTTTTGCCAAATTGTTTGAGCGAGTGCGATCGCCAATAGCCTGCAACTGGTTTATCAAAATCCCAGTGAGAAAATCAATTAAAAGTTAAAAATAAAACAAGGGAGGAAATTAATTATTAATTTATATTAGGATTTTTAATTCCCGCTCGTTCCACACTCAATTATCAACTCCTCAGTCTCATTTTTTTGGTTAATGACTAACGACTATTCCGATTTTTTGCCTCAACTGCGTGCCTCAACAGAGCAATTATTGAAAAGATTAGACTGCTTCGATCAAGCGCAGGTATTAGCGATCGGAGATTTGACCTTGGACGAGTTTCTTACCGGACAAGTAGAGCGAATTTCCCGCGAAGCACCTGTGCTGATTTTGCGCTACGAAAATACTCAGCAAGTACCAGGAGGTGGCGCAAATGCTGTCTATAATTTAGCCAAACTGGGAGGCAAAGTAAAAGTTGCTGGTTTGGTGGGAAAAGACGACCAGGGAAAGGCTTTGTGCGGTATTTTTGAGGCGGCGGGAATTGATACGGGTGGGATTTTAATCGATTCGCAGCGTCCAACTGTCACCAAAACTCGAATTTCCGGGCACGCGCGGCAGTCGGTGACTCAGCAAATTGTTCGAGTCGATCGCAAATCGGACGAGTTGCCGGATTTAGATTTGCAGTTGCAATTGGCAGACTACATCCGGCAGCAAATACCGACAGTAGATGCAGTGGTTTGTTCCGACTACGGCGACGGAGTTTGGACGAATTTGGCGATCGAATCGGCAGTGGTTCCCGGCAAAACAATTGTAGACGCTCAAATAAATTTGCAGCGATATTCTGGAGCAATGTTATTTACTCCCAACTTGCCAGAAGCCGAGCAAGCCGTCGGATATGCTATCAAAAACCCTCAAACTTTAATGCAAGCAGGACGCGATTTATTGAACTTAACTCAAGCTCAAAAAATCCTGATTACTCGCGGCGAAGAAGGGATGACTTTGTTTGAAAGGGCGAACGGCGAAGAAATCAAAAATTCACCCCCTCCAACATCCATTTGTGAAAAGGGGGAATTTGCCATTCAAAGTTGGGATATTCCCCCTTTTAACAAGACTGATGTATTCGACGTAACCGGTGCTGGAGATACAGTTGTAGCAGCAATGACTTTAGCTTTGTGCGTCGGTGCATCTGGTTGGGAAGCGGCAGTTTTGGGCAATTTAGCGGCTAGTATTGTCGTGCGTCAATTCGGTACGGCAACGACGACTGCAGACGAAATGAAAGAAGCTTTGAAAACGATGATCGATCACTAATCAGTTGTAATAGGTGATTGATTATTACTTGTTCCCAGGCTCTGCCTGGTAACGCAGATCCAGAGGCTCAGCCTCCAATTTTCCTATCGCTTTTCGAGGCAAAGCGTCTGGATATCGGTTCCCAGGCAGAGCCAGGGAACCTGTTACTACTGACTACTGACTAATGACTAATGACTAACGACTACTTACTCTTTTTCAAAATTTGCCCCTTGTTATCAATTATCAAACCGCTATTGGGAAAATCGCTCTTTGTCAAACGGTTAATCAACCCCACAGTCCTAAATTTGTTATCAACAGCCGGAACACCTCGCCCGTCAAGTTGGACGGGGATAATCTTACCAGAAACAAAATCCCCTTTCGGAGTCATTTTAACATCCAAAATTAGAGATTGACCGAGTGCTCCTGCTGTGGACAAAGTGCGATAACCCAAAAAATTGCCCAGGGAATAAGCAATCAATTTCCCTTTATACAGTTCCATTGCTCGCGGAACGTGCGGGCCATGTCCCAAAATCAAATCCGCTCCCGCATCAATCATCGTCCGCGAAAACAAAACCATATTTCCCCGGTTTTCTCCGTAAAAGAACTCAGTTTTATTTCTCACATTCAGAGCGCCCGTTCCTTCAGAGCCAGCATGAACTGATATCACTACAATATCAGCGTTTTGCTTGGCTTTTTTGACAACTTCTGCTCCCGCTTTCAGTTCCAGCAATGAATTGTGAACGTCGCCGTAGTTGCTGAAACCGATAAAGGCAAAATTCACACCCTTGACATTTTGATAAACAATTTGATCTCTTTTGCCAACAGCCTTCATGCCGTTGCTGTCGATGTTTTTAATCGTGTCCTTAAATCCTTGCTCGTGAAAATCGTAAGAGTGATTGTTGGCAATATTCAAAATATCAAAACCAACATCTTTGAAGATTTTGGCATAACTCGGAGGCGTCCGAAAGGCAAACAGCATTCGTCCGCCGCCGGCTTTGGAACTGTAAGGATAATTGGTCATCGTGCTTTCAAAATTGCCAAACAGAATATCAGCTCCTTTGAGGTACGGTTTTACCGACTCTAATAACATCTCTTTTTTTGCCGGCAGTTTGTTGTAGGGATAATTTGTGCCGGGGATCATGTCACCAACTGCTTTGATGCTGACTGTGGCGGGCACAATGGCAGGTTTTTTGGCAGCAGGGGAGGGCGGTTTTGGAGCTGGAAGGGGTTTGGCTGCGGGTGTCGAACTCACTTCTTGTACCGCAGGCTTTGACGTTGGAGGGTTATTAGTAGCGGTGGTTGGGGATTTGTAAAGTTGAGAAGCCAGCATAAAGCCGGATATCGGTACGAGAATTAGACTCAGAGCACCGACTGACAGCCCAGATTTTTTAGTTTTAGTGCCTGCTAATTCTGGCTGGGGTGATGGCTTTTGCTGCCTTTGGTTTGGGGGTTTTGGAGTTGGGATTTTAGAGGGTTGGGGCGAAGATTTTTCTGGTATTTGAGTGGGCGCCGTTGTGACATTTTGAGTTTTTTCTAGCTTGGGCAAAGTCACAGGAATGGGAGAAGCGGCTACACTAGCGGCTACTGCTGCACTCGCAGCTACTGCGGCATTCACGGCAACTAACGGACTCACGGGTGCGGCAGTCAAGCGTTTTTTTAATTCTACCGTCTGAGTCCAAGCGGGCAATTGCTGGCCGTCGCGCCGCCCGTAAACTGTCACTGAGTAAAGGTTATTTGGTCGCAGCCGCTGCAACCCTTTGACTGCGACTCGGAGACAGGCTTCTTCTGCAGGCAAATGTTCTGCTTCCAGCAGCAGGTGCAGGGTGTCGTTTTCCCGGCTGGCTTTAGCCGTGACGCCGAAGCTTTGGAGTGCTTGGCTGATCAGAAATGCGATCGCCCTGGCATCGCCTTCTTTTGCTAAATTTAAAATATCTTGTTGGCTCACAAACGCCTCTACTCTCACACTAGAAATTTAGCTCGATCTTATATCAAATTTGGCTGCACAGCATTAAATACCGATTGATTTAACTTAAGTAAGGAATGAGAATTAAATAACTTCCACTCTTGAAAGTGGGATGGGCGTCCCGCCCGTCCAAAAAGGACGGGCGGGA
>NZ_JAUBUB010000125.1:0-17097 GCF_036705265.1 Microcoleus sp. B4-C2 | reverse complement strand
ATCTTCACAAATGGTTTGTAGAAATTTTCGCTAAACCCACATAGCTATTGGATCATTCTTTTTGTGGAGGTCTCTAATTAACTCCCCGCCAATTTTGGTTTGGGGTTTTTTTTTGGCGATCGCACCCCAAACCACGAATTTCCCCAAATTTTCCCAAAATGTCCCGAACAGGTGCACCTCGAACCGGAGACTAAATTAGTAGATGCACCCTGATTAATTAACTCCCGACCAATTTTGGCCGGGTTTTTTTTGTCGTAAGCTGCTACGCATCTAAATTGAGTACAGAGACGGGCAAGATGCCCGTCCCACAATAATTGTAGAAAAATTGACTGTCAAATTAGATGCACAGCAGCTTATTACAGCCAAAATCGCTAATTATCAAAAATTTTCTCAAACTGTCCCGAACAGGTGCACCTCGAACCGGAGACTAAATTAGTAGATGCACCCTGATTAATTAACTCCCGACCAATTTTGGCCGGGTTTTTTTTTCGTATTGCAGTCAAAACCACAAAATTTCAATAAATCAAGAATTATCCGCGTTAATCTGCGTACATCGGCGGTTAAAAATCAAATTGATCCCGAACATCGTCCTAGCCACTGGAAAGTAAATAAAGATGCACCCTGATTAATAAACCCCAGCCAATTTTGGCCGGGGTTTTTTTTGCTCGAAAGCTGGATTAGTCGATCGACCTACAACACATCAAAAGACTGCACCTCAAGAACCGGGCCGATCATAGCAAAAGTCATCACATCCTTGCGGACTTCACCTTTGACACTGACTTTCAAATCAGCTTTTTTCAACTCAGAAGGAGCATTCTTAAGTTCGTAAGTTTCCCCATCTTCGCCAACCAAAGCCCAAGTGCCCGGGCCTAATCCTTTGCGTTCAATTTTGCCTTTGACAGTAATACTCATGCCGATCGCACCTCTGTTTTAATTGCTAAACGCGCCAGTCCGAAACACAGAAAAGCATTGACAATCAAGAATGTTTGTGATAATAAACCTGTGCCCAATCCCCAGACTGCGGGAGACACAAAAGCATTCACCGCTAAACTGCTAGCAAAGCCGATCGAAATGGCGATCGCGATCCACTTCCACTGTTGATGTCCCAACAGCAAAGCAATCAAAATCCCAGGAATCAAAACGCTAGCAAAAAAGGGATTCAGCATACTGCTGCCATTAATTGCACCGCCGAGTTCGGGAATAGAACTGCCCATCACCCGCATCGGCCACTGCGGCAAGTCAAATACAAACAGATTTCGCAGCCCAAAGAACCCAGAACTGCCAGCAATCAAGCCACCGGAAAAGCCCCAAGTCCAGGCGAAGGGGAAATAATTCCGCATCAAGAAAGCCAGCAGGTAAGAACCGAGCACCATTGCAATTTTAGGCAACAGGGCGACTGCACCGCCGTCAATCCAAAAGCGGGGGTTGAGATAGCCGTTATCGCGCAGCCAGCGGAAGAAATCGCGGAAGTTGATTTGTCCGCGCTGGGCTAGCTGAACTGCGGCGGCTGCGTCTAGATGTCCTGAACCAAAATGGTTTAACGGATCTTCAGTGACACTTCGCGACGACTGCAAGAGTACGCTGCGAATTTCGTTTGGTTCTGTGATACCGGAAGCCTTGACAAGGGCTGCAACGGCTGCAACGTGGGGAGAAGCCATGCTAGTGCCTTGATAGCCTTCAAAGACTTCGGCGCCGGTTTCCGGGTCGATCGTACTTTGCAGGATTTTGCCCATTTCAGAACCGCCGGGGGCTGCAATGTCAACCCCTGCGCCGAAATTGGAGTAAGAGGCTTTTTCGTCGTCGGGGCCGAGGGCGGAAACGCCGATTACGTGGGGATAGCGGGCGGGATAGGAAGCGGAACTTTCGCCGGAGTTGCCGGCTGCTGCGATGATGACAACGCCTTTAGAGTGGGCGTAGTCGATCGCCTCGGACATTAACTGACTTTCACCGCCGCCACCGAGACTCATGTTGATAACATCGGCGCCGTTGTCAGCAGCAAATTTAATTGCTTCGGCGATGTCGGAAACCGTGCCGCCACCGCTGCCGCTTAACACTTTTAGCGGCATTAAAGCTGCTTCGTAGGCGATGCCCGCAACGCCGTAATTGTTGTTAGTTGATTGGGCGACAGTACCTGCGACGTGAGTACCGTGGCCGTTGTCATCGTAGGCTTCGGCGCGATCGTTTACAAAGTCGTAGCCCGGTACAAATTTGGTTTCTTTTAAGTCAGCGACTGGAGTAATACCCGTGTCAATTATCGCTACTGTTGTGCCGCTGCCTTTGGTTTCGTTCCAGGCAGATTCTACGTTGATGCTGCGGAGATTCCACTGCTTCGTATACATGGGGTCGTTGGGAATCTCGAAAGCGCTGTAGACGTAGTTCGGTTCAATGTATTCGGTATCTTTAGCCAAATTTGATTTTCTCAGGGCGTTTAGCAAAGTGCGATCGCCCTTAACTACATATACATTGTCTGCCGCTGAGAATTCGCTGTTGAGTTGCGGTGCGACTTGGTACTGTTGGGCGATCGCATTTACTTCTTTCGCAATCTCAGCAGCACCCAAATCTTCGCGGAAATCCAGCACAATCGAGTCGTAAGTGCCTTGAGTAGCAAGTCCTGGGAAATTAGAAATCGCCCAGCCGAGCCCGATTAAAAATAAGCACAGAAGGAAAAACTTTTTCATTGCCGATCGTCCGTTTAGGGAAGGCGTGTTCACCACAATAACCCAATTTTCACTGCCCGCGCCAGTTTTCCTTGCTGTGGCTTGTGGATATCTCGCACGCGGGCGTTTGGTATTTTTCGGCTGTGGCTGTTGCTCGATCAAAAATTGCTCTAATTTCTAGTTTAAATTGCAGAGCAAGTTTTAGGAGTTCAATTAATTGTATCATTAGAGAAGATGAGAAACAGAACAAGCGAGTATTTTCAACAAGGGTATTGCATGGAAAGAGGTTTAATGTGGCTGCCCCTGCTGGCAATCTTTATCGGGCTGGCTTGGGCAGGGTGGAACGAGTATCAAAAGCTGGAAGCGTATCGCGTCTGGGCAGAACAATTCGCTAAAGCTAAGTACGATATTTATGCTGTACTCGGTCAGCAAGAAGACTGTTTAACTTGGGGAAAACCTACTCGCAGCGGGCCTGTAAATTTGCAAACTTTTTCTTTAAAAGACGTGCAGTCGCTGCGGTTGTTAGTCAACTCTCAGGCAGTTGATTTAGAGTCGCCGCCGAATTCGGGAAGTCCAATCGCCCTAGAATTTTTGTTGAAAGATGCTGCTGCGGTGCAGGTTCCTTTTACAGAAATTCCTCTAGCGACTAAATGGGGAAAACACTTACAGCAAGAATTGCAGCGCTTTAGGTAAAAACACTCTCCGGCGGGGCAGTGTATGGGGAGCATCTCAATGAAAGCAACCAAGCCCAAAATTGGAGTTTGGAGGCAGGAGTTTGGAGGCAGGAGGCAGAAGGAAACAGGAAGAAGGAAGGAGCCAGAAGAAGTATTTTTCCAAATATAAGATGCTCCCAGCGTATTAGATATGAACTCGGCTACTTGAAGTTACAAAAGTCTGTAAAACTGGTAGTAGAAATAGAACTTACGCACCAAATCCTTTGAACTGCCATCTATAGGGGTAAAGTACGCACGGATCACCCGGAGGACATGAGTTATTACAGTAAGTAGTAGGAGTGGTGTTCCCGTGCTTAGCCCGCTCGTGTTCCGTGCGTACCTTACAGTTCAAGTTATTGACCCCCTCGCATCCAGGATACCCGCCACGTGATTCATCCGTCCAGAAATAAAAAACCTGTATCCGATGAAAATTGCCGAACGTATTTATCTGTGGGGTCAATGCTTTAATCTAAAATCTAAAATCTAAAATCTAAAATCGATTGACCCGCGCGTCCTAAAACAGCTAAATTGCCAGCCCCCCAATCTGCGGAATGCAAACACAAGAATTTTTACAGCGCTATCAACAGGGAGAGCGCAACTTTGGTCACATTGACCTTAGCGGCGCTAGTTTAAGCGGTGTTAACCTGCGAGAAATAGACCTCACTGGTGCTAACTTGACCGGTGCTAATTTGAGCTGGTCTTTTTTGAGCAATGCCAAGTTGATAGGGGCTTGTTTGCGGCGGGCGGATCTCCGCAGTGTGGGGCTGGCTGGGGCGAATCTGAGCGGGGCAAATTTGAGCGGGGCAAATCTTGCTAAAGCGGATTTGCGCCTTGCTTGTTTGAAAGCAGCAGAACTCAATTGGGCCGCGTTTCCGGAAGCGGATTTGGGCGGTGCTAATCTTCAAGGAGTTAAATCTGACCAAATTAATTTTGCCGGGGCTAAACTCGACGGCGCGAAGTTGATGGAGGCGGAATTGATGGAGGCGAATCTCAACCGCGCCAGTCTTGTTGGTGCTAATTTAACGGGTGCTAATTTGCGGGAAGCGCATTTGGTGGAAGCGAATTTGCGATCGGCAATTTTGAGCGGTGTAAATTTGATTGAAGCTGACTTGAATGGCGCTCAAATGCGATCGGCAAATCTGACGGGCGCTGACTTGCACCGAGCTGTGCTGGCGGGGGCGGATTTGACTGAGGCGGTGCTGGATAACGCTGATTTGAGTCGAGCTAATCTGGCGGGTTCTTATTTATTGAAAGCGAGTTTTAAGAAGGCGCTTTTGCTGCGAGCTAACCTGCAAGGAGTGTATTTACTGCGAGCTGATTTGAGCGAAGCTAATTTGCGAAGTGCTGATTTGCGGAAAGCTGATTTGAGTGGCGCTTATTTGATGGATGCGATGTTGAGTGAGGCGGATTTAAGAGAAGCTTGTTTGATTGAGTGCCGTTTGATTCGGACGAATTTGGAGGGGGCGCAGCTTACGGGTTGCTGCATTCAAAATTGGCAAGTTCAAGATGTCGATCTGTCGAGAGTTGACTGCAGCTATGTTTTTACTGAGTTTGATTATACTGCCAAAGTTGCGGCCAATCGCTTTCCGGTCGATCGCGATTTTGAGTCGGGGGAATTGGGGCGGCAGCATCAAGAGGACAGTTCTATTGTCAAGGTGTGTTTTGATGAATCTCCTAATTGGGAGGCTTTGGTTTTTACGCTGCGGCGGGTGGAGTTGGAAAGCCACCAACTCAAATTCAACGTTCAATTTTTTGATTCTGCGGGAGAACAAAATTTACTGAGGCTGAGCGCGAACCGTTTGGTAAACGGCAAGATTTTGGGCGATCGCATTTTGGAGCTTTATCCAGATATGTTGGAAAAAGTTTTAGCCAAGGGCGCTGAAATTTTGAATTTGCTCGACTTGGCTGTTCCTAGTAACAATGCGGAGGCGAGTCACAAGGAGGCTTTGCTCAGAAGACAGGAAATCTACCAGCGAATGGTGCGCCAAATTTCGTTTATTTTGATGTCTCAGACGCCGGATAAATTCTCCGAAAGCGTGCAGCGACTGTTGGATTATTTGAAGCAGCAAGGTATCCCAACAGAGCAGATTCAAAAGAAAGTCATCAGTCAGGCGATCGTGCAGCGGGCCAAGCAAGACCCAGTTTTTCGCGAACAGTTGCTCGCGTGGGAGAAAACGGCGTCCGATCGCGTTCGTGGTTCGATGATGGGGGAAGCGGTGCGGTTTGCGATCGCCCTTTTGATCAATTATTAACAATTAACTGTTAATAATCGAAGCCGGCGACCCGCTAAAGCCCGCACTTGCTCTTCTGCATCGGAAAATGCAAGCGATCGTGCATTACTGCCAAGCAAGACCCGGTGTTTCGGGAAGAGTTGCTCACGTGGGAGAAAACGGCTTCGGATCGCGATCGTTGTTCGCTAATGGGGGAAGCCGTGCGGTTTGGGATGCCCTTTTGTGGGCATGAATACACACAAAATCTTACCCCCATTAAAAATCCTCCAACCGGATCTCGATTTAACTGTCCGGTTGATTAGAATATAGTTCAGTTTCCTCCTTCAAAAGATTACACAACTCATTCAAATCTTTCTTACTGTGTTCAATCAGTTTTTCACCTCGCTCCTCAAGGTGATCGATATTACTGGGACTTGCGTTGTCCATTTGGTCTTGACCATTATCGCTACTCAATTGAAGTTGAAAACGATAGTAGTTTCGGTTATTATCTTTGTCTCCTTTACTCACCATTAGCTGCTGAAGCTGAAACGCAACAGATTCGCTTTGACCATCTAAAACAACGTTAAGTAAGGGAAGCGCCCATTTGATTTGTCCCCAATTTTTGGCGTCTCTATACTTATACCTCCTGGTGACTGAGCCAGTACCCAAAGAAACAACAAGGGTATCCTTACGGTGTAGTTCTTCATCAGTCTTTTTCTTGTAAGAAATCATTGCCTCCATCATTGCAATTGAAGCAGGATTATTTGCAAAAACTCCACCGTCTACCAAAGCGTAATGTCCCTCATCGGTAGTATGTGCCGTTTCGAGTTCGTAGGGTGGAAAGAATGTCGGTGCAGCAGAAGTTGCCATGGCTGCCTCCCACATTTTGAATCCACTACATAGTTTGCGGCTATGAATACTGTCGCATTCCTCTGCGTCCGGATTGCTTGTAAAAAAAACTGGTGCTCTCAGTTCGATATCATAGCTGGGGATGAAAATTTCTCGTAATGCATCTTCAACCTTAGCTTCACCTAGAAGATCCTTTAAAACTTGTTGCTTACCTTTTGGGTTGTGCTTGGGTTGTAGCAACTCGTCAAAAGACATTGGAATATTCTGATTAAAAACCTTTTGTCCATACTTGCGATAGAAATTTACAAGTTCGGCAGCGGTATACTCTGGCTCACGATTGATGCTAGAGTCTGAGTTCTTTCTAGTTAAACCCAGTGCTAAAATTCCTCCTGTTGAAGTGCCTGCAATAAAATCAAACATTGTTGCTATGCGTTTTCCTGTGCGCTCTTCAATGTAGTTGAGAACGATCGCAGGAATAATACCTCGGATACCGCCACCATCAATTGAGAGAATTCTTCTCTTGAATTTAGTCCCCATCACATTTACTCCTTTAGATATTGCTTAAGTTGTCAAGATAAATGAAACAAACTCATACAGCATCAAAATACCAATAACCAACGTCATCATAATATGGTTTCCGGTTGCCTCGGAATAAGAAAATCGCGTCAACAGTCAACAGTCAACCATTCAGTTTTTGGCTTCCGACTAAACAGTCAACAGTCAACAATTCCGGAGGAGTGCAACCGGAATTGATATGAATCCAACCCGTTATTAGTGCGGTAACTTGCTGAGGGCGTGCCAAGTTCTATAGCCGACAATTCCATCTTGCGGTAAAGCCTTGCTCAGTTGCAATTGTCGCACGGCTACATCGGTCATCGGCCCGAAGAATCCGTCAATGAATCCGAAATAGTATCCATTGATTTTCAAGACATTCTGAACAATTTTAACAGCATTACCAGAACTGCCCTTCATGACGACCGGCATATTCACAGGTGCACCAGAGTATAGTGCTTCCCAAGTGATAGGGCCGACAATCCCATCTTCTTTTAAAAAGACGCGGTGTTGATAGCCTTTGACGGCGTTTTGAACTTGGACACCGAAGATACCGTCAATCGGGCCAAAATAATAACCCCAATGATATAGAAGCTGTTGTAGTTCCTTGACAGCTTGACCTGTTGAACCCATTTGTAAAGTGGGTTTGTTTACTCCCGTGGTTTCAGCAAATGCCAGAGTTGATTGAGCAGTATTATCGGCGACGAGAGCCATAGTTTCATTGTTCAAGCTTCTTTCTTCGGTGTACATAATGTGCTTCCTCTCAACAGTTAAGTTTTGGTGTTTGATATTTCAGGTATAACTGGTGGGATTTGTGGATGCACAGTCACTTTTTCGAGTGTCACTCATTTGAGTGTCACTCGTTTAAGTTAGTCCCAGTGTTAACTGTTAATATCTCTTCCGGCTGCGGCGGAATGATATACTGAAACAATGTTAAGAGTGCAACGAAGACAAGTTATGCACTAAACGCCTAAAGTTGGAGCCTCCTCAAACTCCAGAAAGAAGAGCAGGCATGATGAATTTTCCGAGGTGTCTAAAGGATTGTTTCTACTTACCAGTCTTGGCTGCGTAGCCGGCGACTCGCTAAGGCCCGCACTTGCTCTTCTGCGTCGGAAACTGCAAGCCTCGTGTAGCGGGCTAAGCAAGACCCGGCTTTTCCGGAACAGTTGCTCAGGTGGGAGAAAACGCCGTCTGATCGCGTTCGTTGTTCGATGATGAGGGAAGCGGTGCGGTTTGCAATTACCCTCTTGATCAATTATTAACAGTTAATTGTTAACACTTGAAGCCGGAGAGTGGCTCATACCTGCACTTGCTCTTCTGCGTCGGAAACTGCAAGCGATCGTGCATTACTGCCAAGCAAGACCAGGCTTTTCGCGAACAGTTGATCAGGTGGGAGAAAACAGGTTCGGATCGTGTTGGTTGTTCGATGATGGGGGAAGCGGTGCGGTTTGCGCTCGGTCTTTTGTGGGAATGAATAGATATAGAAGTCAAAAGCCAGCCCAGGGAGGGCTGGATGCCTGTCCCCCAAGAAACGAACTATATCAAATTTTTTATAATCATCAATTCGACAATCAAAAGCATACAAGAAGAGAACATCATTTCATTACATTTATGCAAATATTCAGTGTAACTAATGGTATTTAATGCTCCCGTCCCTCCTGAACGATACTGAATAATGTTTGAGTTTATTTGCAGTTTCATCGCACCATGATGCGATGCATTCCTTAGCGTACTATCTAAACACTGAACGACAGGAGCAAAGCTGTGTCTATTTTTAAAGGGGTTAGCTCTATTAGCCTTATTTATAGTCATATATTTCTTCAGATCCATCTCTTCAAAAATATCAAAATTACGACCACTTAATATGTTATTTATACCTGCCAAAATGAAAAGACTTGAAGTTATGTGTTCGTAGATATTTCCATAAAACATCTTTAGGTTTCTAAATTTATTGGAGGACAGTGATATATCCTCTGGAATTTTCTGTTTCTGCTTTGCATACAGATAGAGCTGAAGTAGGTCGTCATAATTTTTCAAGTAATCATTAAAACTTTCTAAATGGCGCTCTAGGCAATCTTCTACGTGTTCCTTCAAATAGTATGAGCGAAGATTGTAATATTGTAAGGAATTTTGGCTTTTGGCTTCCTTAATTTCATTCAATATAGTTTTCATTTCTTCGCTCCGCTCTTCACCAATAAACAAAGCACTAAACATTAGAATTGATTCGTGCAAAGGATAAGATTTATCAAATAAATCCTCGGCAAGTTTATCTAAGTATTCAAGTGCAAGATTCTCTTTGCCTCTGTTGTGAAGAGACCAAGCTTTAATCAAAAATTCCAGCTTCTCTCTTAAATTTCTCAAGCCTCCTACCAATGAAAAAATATCTAGTATTTGCTTTCCTGAGAAGTAATCTTTTGTTTTTTCAATTCTTTCAAAAGCACCCAATCGCTCAGCTTGATGAATCGAAGAAAAGTAATATTCATTATGCAAATATTTTTCGGCAACAAGGAAATTGGGGTCTAAATTTATAACGGTTCCTTCAGTTTGACAAACTTCACAGTTGCTAACTGTAGAAAACTTAGTTTGTGGAGCCTTGAAGCCTGGCAAATTATCAAACCTACGCCAGTCATCAAAATCAATGTCCAAGCGAACAGACATATCCTCACCACAATTTACGCAAGGGAAGGTATGCTCTTGATAACGATCAGTTCCCAGTGAGATGCGTAGAGTATGGTTTGTTTTGCAGGTTCCGCAACTAACTGTCCAACGCTGAATAACCATAATTTTCGGAAAGGTCTAAAGGATTGTTTCCACTTACCAGTCTTGGCTGCGTAGCCGGCGACTCGCTAAGGCCCGCACTTGCTCTTCTGCGTCGGAAACTGCAAGCGATCGCAACAAGGGCACAACTCCCGGATTTTCGGGATAATGTTCGATAATAGCTTCGAGTGCTGTAAATCTGGGATTGTAAGGAAAAGAACCGTTTTGATTGTCAGGATCGCTCAAAGTTCGATCGCGCAAAAACTCAAACATTCCCGGCTCATCTTTCCATCCCCGCATTAACTCTACCAGGGCGATCGCCCGCACCTGCGAATCTTGATCTTTTTGAGCTCTAATTTTCAGCCACTCGAAAGTTTGAGACTGATTTGTCCACCCGCGCGCTAACTTTTGCAAAGCGATTTGCCTGACAGCGGGACTCTCATCGCCCTCTGCTTTAGCCTCCAGCAGCATCCAAGTTTCAGGATTGTCTGACCAGTTGTAAGCGAGTTCAAGCACCGCTGCTTCCCGCACTAGCGCTTCCCCAGAATCGAGCTGAATTTTCAGCCAAGACAAGGTTTCCGGGGCGTCGGGCCACCCCCGCACGATCGATCGCACCAGCACGCTCAGCAGGTGAGAATCATGCTCATACTCGACCCGGCTTTTGAGGAAAGGCAGCGTCTCGCCCCGATGAGACCAGCGTTTTGCGATCTCTGCCACCGCAGTTTCTCGGACGTTCAGGTGTCTGTCAGACGCGGCGAGATTTTGCAACCAGCCAAAGATTTCGAGACTGCCTGATGCCAGTGCGGCGACAGCCTCCACTACTACTTGCCGCACAGTCCAGTAATCCTCGGAATCAGCTATTTTTTGCAGCAGGGGCAGGGTTTCTGGGTGATCGGGCCAACCTGCGGCTATCTGTTGTAGGGCTATTTCGCGCAGGTCGGCGTCGCGATCGCCCAATGCTATATTTTGCAAAAAAGTCAGAGTTTCGGGGTTCCCGGGCCAGCCAGAGGCTATTGCTTGCACTGCTGAGCGCCGGACGCTGGAACTCGCGTCGGACTCGGCTTTAGTCTTCAGCAGCGGGTAAATGTCTGGTTCGTCGGGCCAGTGCGAGGCCAATTCTTCTAAGGCTGCTGTCCGCACTTCTCTGCTGCTGTCGGATTCGGCTAGGGTTTTCAGCAGCAGGCAAACGTCGGCTGCGGCGGGCCAGCCCGCTGCCAACTCGCGCACCGCTACGGTTCGCAGGATAGAACTTCCTGTCTGGGCAAGGTTTTTGAGCAGGGAGGCGGTGCCTAAAAGGCTGTGCCAACCTCTGGCTATTGCTTGCCACGCACAGACTCGCACTCCCAAATTTTCGTCGGATTCGGCGGCGGTTCTCAGCAGCAGCAAGGTATCTGTGCGATCGGGCCAATTAGAGGCCAATTGTTCGAGTGCTGCGGTGCGGACTGCGGGACTTTGATCGGACTGAGCCAAGGCAGTCAGCAGCGGCCAGGTATCGCTCGTGTCTGCCCAACCACAAGCCATTTCTCGCACACAGGTCGATCGCACTGCCCAGCTTGGATCTGATTTGGCGAGGTTTTTGAGCATCAGGTAAATTTCTGGCTGATCTGGCCAACCACGGGCTATTGCTTCGACTGCTGTGGCTCGGACTTCGCCACAGTCGGTGGAGTGAGCGAGTATTTTCAGCCAGGGCAGGGTTTGCGGGTCGTTTTTCCAAGTTTGGGCGATCGCGGCGATCGATCGATTGCGAATTTGATAAGTTTCCTGCAATTCTTGAGCGCTTTGATAAAGAATCAGGAAACCCGTACCGTATTGCGATAACTTTTTTAAAGCGTTTAACAGTTTTTTTTCGGTTTTTTTATTAACATCATTTTTAACTTTTAACAAGCATTGCGCTGCTAAAAACAAATTAATAAATTTTTCTTGTTGACCGTTCTGATCTGTGAGATATTCTATAATTTGGCTCGCTGTTTCTTTGTCGAGCTTAGCTGCAATTTCTCTGAGGACTTCGTGCAAAGATTCGTCCCGCCAGTGCTGGCCGAAAACTTGTATGTTGAGTTCGCCCCAAGTCAGTTGACCGATTTTGAGTTGGGCATGGATTAACTCTGCTACAGTCTGGGGATTATTTTCGGAAACAAGTTTTTTTAACAACATACCGATACCCTGCCCCTTAAGTTTGTTTGCATTGACCATCCTCGCATCAGCTCGGATATTAATTGAGATTTTTTTGAGCGAGCGTGGAGTATGGAGCCAATCGACTCTATTTTATACGAAAAATACTGAGTCGGGAGGGCCCTAATGCAAAATCCGCCAGCACCCACAGAAATGTTAGGTGGTGGCGGATGGCGATCGAACAATTAAGCCGCTGAATCTAACTAACAGCTACTTGGACGCGATCGGCTACAACCCGAACCGCAAAAGTAGGAATCTTTACCGTTTCATCATCCAGACATTGCCCGGTAGTCAGACTAAAGTTTTGTTTGTAAATGGGAGAAGCAACTTTGAGAGTGCCGTTGCGATCGCCCACAATTCCCCGCGACAAAACAAAAGCTTTACTAAACGGGTCGTAATTGCTAAGCGCATAAACTTCATCCCCGTTTCCCACTCGGAAAATCGCCACTTGTTCGCCTTTAACTAAAGCGCAAACTCCAGTATAAGGGGCGATCGCATCCAGAGAACACACATCTACCCAAGTTGTTACTGTATCGGAAACTTGTAATGATTGAACCATTTTCTTTTCCTGTTAATTTACTTCAATCTCGTTCCCAGTCTCCGGCTGGGAACGTAGGTTTCGAGGCTCTGCCTCGCCTGGCCGAAGGAGGCATAGCCTCCCGGAATTCATTCCCAGGCAGAGCCTGGGAACGAGATTCTTGCTCCCTCCCCTGATTCCAATCTCGTTCCCACTGTCCGGCTGGGAGCGTAGGTTTCGAGGCTCTGCCTCGCGTTTTGAGGCTCTGCTTTCTTTTCCTGTTAATTTACTTCAATCTCGTTCCCAGTCTCCGGCTGGGAACGTAGATTTCGAGGCTCTGCCTCGCCTCGCGGAAGGAGGCAGAGCCTCCCGGAATTCATTCCCAGGCAGAGCCTGGGAACGAGATTAATACTCTTGTCCCCCCCTTATTAAGGGGGGCTAGGGGGGATCGATTATTCCGAAACTCCAGCGAGAGCCTTTTCATGTTCGTTAGCCGGCCGCGTTTGTCCCCGTTCCGCAACACGAACAATACTCGGATCTGGCAAATCGGAATTCACAAAATGCTGGAATCGCTGCACCTTTTGTGGGTCTTCAATCGTCGTTTTCCACTCACATTGATAAGTATTCACTAAATGTTCCATCTGCGCTTCTAATTCAGCACAAATGCCCAGAGAATCCTCAATTATTACCTGTTTCAAATATTCAATTCCGCCCTCAAGTTTGTTCAACCAAGTAGCAGTGCGTTCCAATCTGTCGGCGGTGCGGATGTAGAAAACCAAGAATCGATCGATATACTTAATCAGCGTTTCCTTATCGATATCCGTCGCCAGCAAAACCGCGTGCTGTGGCTTAATACCGCCGTTGCCACACACATACAAATTCCAACCATTCTCTGTCGCAATTATCCCAAAGTCCTTGCTTTGAGCTTCCGCGCATTCGCGAGTGCAACCAGAGACAGCAGATTTGAGCTTGTGGGGCGATCGCAAACCACGATACCGCAATTCAACTTCGATCGCCAAACTCGTAGAATCCTGCACCCCAAAGCGGCACCAAGTGCTACCCACACAAGATTTTACAGTACGCAGAGCCTTACCGTAAGCGTGTCCCGACTCAAATCCCGCATCAATCAACCGCCGCCAAATATGCGGCAATTGATCCACGCGAGCCCCAAACAAATCAATCCGTTGCCCGCCAGTAATCTTAGTATAAAGCCCAAAATCCCTGGCAACTTCTCCCAAAACAATCAACTTATCGGGAGTGATTTCTCCCCCCGGTATTCGCGGCACTACCGAATAAGTACCGTCGCGCTGAATGTTGGCCAAAAAGTAATCGTTCGTATCTTGCAAAGCGACGTGAGACTTCTCTAAAATGTGGTCATTCCAAGTAGAAGCCAGCATCGAACCAACAGCAGGCTTGCAAATTTCGCAGCCCTTACCTTTGCCGTGTCTTTCAATCAACTCCTCAAAGGTTTTAATCTCTTGAGAACGCACTAAATGGTACAATTCTTGACGAGAATATTCAAAATGTTCGCAGAGATTATTTTTGACTGCAAACCCAGCTTTCTTCATCTCCGCCTTGAAGATATCCGTCACCAAAGGCACGCACCCGCCGCAGCCCGTCCCAGCTTGAGTGCATTTTTTGACGCTGGCAACATCGGTTAAATTATGCTCGCGAATCGCTGCACAAATCTGCCCTTTGGTAACATTATTGCAAGAACAAATTTGAGCAGAATCCGGCAAACTGTCAACTCCAAAACCCGCCGGTGCTCCCCCTTCTCGCGGTGGCATTAATAAATCTTCGGGATGCGGCGGCAGAGCAATTTCATTTTGCATGAATTGCAGCAAAGTGCCGTAAGCCGAAGCATCTCCTACGAGAATTCCGCCTAAAATTCGGCTGCCGTCTTGATTTAAAACTAATTTTTTGTAAATGCCTTGGAAGGTGTCAGCGACAACAATTTCTTTAGCCTCGCCCGACTTGGGAAAAGGCTCTCCAAAACTAGCGACATCCACTCCCAATAATTTGAGTTTAGTGGACATATCCGCACCTGTAAAAGTGCTTGTGGGACGGGCATCTTGCCCGTCATCCGCTGCACGGCTCAAAATATCTGCTGCTACGCTTGCCATTGTATACCCAGGCGCAACTAAGCCGTAGATGCGATTTTGATACAGGGCACATTCTCCGATCGCATAAATGTCAGGATCGGAGGTTTGGCAGCTATCATTAATCAAAATGCCACCGCGTTCACCTACTTCTATACCGCAACTTCTGGCAATTTCGTCGCGGGGGCGAATGCCAGCAGAAAACACAATCATATCTGTTGCTAATTCCGAACCGTCAGCAAACAGCATTTTAGTAACTTTGCCATCTTCGCTAACAATTTCTGTTGTAGATTTGCTGGTATGAACCGAAACCCCCAAATGTTCTATTTTGCTGCGGAGAATTGCACCGCCCATCTCGTCAACTTGCACGGGCATCAGCCGCGGCGCAAACTCAACAACGTGAGTTTTCAAGCCCATATTTTGCAGAGCATTAGCACATTCTAGACCTAACAAACCGCCGCCAATTACTACACCTGTTTTGCAATTTTTAGCGTAATCGGACATCGCTTCCAGGTCGTCAATTGTCCGGTAAACAAAAGTTCCTGTAGCGTCTTTGCCTTGAATTGATGGCACAAATGGATAGGAACCGGTCGCGAGAACAATTTTGTCGTAGGGAACTTCTAAACCGTTGGCTGAAGAGACTGTTTTTTGTTCCCGATTAATGGCGACTGCTTTGTCGCCAATGTGAATCTGGATGCCGTTTTGTTGATAAAATCCCGGTGCAACTAAAGATAAATCTCCCGCTGTTTTGCCAGAGAAAAATCCGCTGAGGTTTACGCGATCGTAAGCAACGCGCGGTTCTTCACAAAAAGTAATTAAATTCCAGTGTTTGGCAGCATCCGAGCTCACCATTAACTCCAGGAACTTGTGACCTACCATGCCATTGCCGATTACAATGAGGTTTTTTTTGGCTGTCATGAGAATCTATTTTATCCCGTTTATCAGTCGTTGGGTTAATTAATATAAGAATTTATTATAAACTTTTGTACTTATAGATACAAAAAATGGAGATTTATGCAATTGTCGAATACTCCCGATTGCATTTTTGCATGATATGTGCGATCGACCGATTTTAGATTTTAGATTTTAGATTTTAGATTTTAGATTTACTCCACAGTTAAGTGGGGTGCGTTAGTCGATTTTAGATTTTAGATTTTAGATTTACTCCACAGTTAAGTAGGGTGCGTCAAGTAAGTCTTTTTGACAAAACGATTAATATTTTTACTGTGACGCACCTTACAGTTTTCTAATTCTTAATTATTATTTAAGCGCCCATGCCCGAATACTGCTTCAAACCCTGCCGCCAAAGCCAGCGATTCCACACAAAAAACACCGCACTCCAACCCAACATTACCAACAAACCGCGGCCTAAATCTACGGGTAATCCTATCAAGATAGAAGCGGGAAAATGAATCAAATAAGGAAACGGCGTCCACAAAACTACTTCGCGCACGGGTGCGGGAAACACTTCTAGTGGCGCGATAAGTCCCGATAAAAACAGGTAAATTAGAAACCAGAATTGCTCGATCGCACTTGCCCTCTCCAGCCAAAAAGCAAACAGCGCAAAGGTATACTGTATAATAAACCGCAAGCAAAAAGCCAAGACGATAACCAGCAAAAACAGCAAAAACCTGCCCAAACTTGGCAGCCAAAAAGCCTGCGGGTAAAGTGCAAAAAACAGCAGCACTAATCCCAATACAAACGGCAGCCTCGCAAACCTTTCGGAAATGTGAGATGCGAAGTGGTGCCATACAGGATCGAGAGGCTGCAACAATCTATTGGATAGCCTGCCTTGCACTACTTCCTTTTCAAACTCCCAAATCACCCAAACTACATTTGTTTGCCTGACAATGAAAGCCGCTAAAAAATAACGGGCAAAGTCGATCGAATTCAGCCCAAATTGACCAGTTTCCGCCGCCTGCATCCAAACACCCATCAAGATAAACGGCAAAGCTCCCGAAAGCGCCCACAAGAACAATTCTGCCCGGTATTCGAGCATATAAGCGTAGTAGGTAACTAGCAAAGTTTTAGCAATTCTCACAATTCTGTTCATATCAATTGTAGATTTAATTTTTAGGTGTTAGCAACGGGCAAGATGCCCGTTCCACAAAATATTTAAACTCTTGTGGAACAGGCATCTTGCCTGTTCAATTTTTCATTTTTAGCAACGGGCAAGATGCCCGTTCCACAAAATATTGAACCTCTCGTGGAACAGGCATCTTGCCTGTTCAATTTTTCATTTTTAGCAACGGGTAAGATGCCCGTTCCACAAAATATTGAACCTCTCGTGGAACAGGCATCTTGCCTGTTCAATTTTTCATTTTTAGCAACGGGTAAGATGCCCGTTCCACAAAATATTGAACCTCTCGTGGAACAGGCATCTTGCCTGTTCAATTTTTCATTTTTAGCAACGGGTAAGATGCCCGTTCCACAAAATATTGAACCTCTCGTGGAACAGGCATCTTGCCTGTTCAATTTTTCATTTTTAGCAACGGGTAAGATGCCCGTTCCACAAAATATTGAACCTCTCGTGGAACAGGCATCTTGCCTGTTCAATTTTTCATTTTTAGCAAC
>NZ_JAUBUB010000124.1:0-17162 GCF_036705265.1 Microcoleus sp. B4-C2 | reverse complement strand
TAAGTTAGATTTAGACCCGGATTTGATTTTAAATCACCCTAACCTTCCTTCAGTCTTGTCTTATGGTACTCTGGCTGTTTAAAAACTGTCCGGAGTATTGCAATAACACTAAAGCCGGAATCCGCACTCTCGGATTCCAGAGCATTTTCCAGTATTTTTGGCTATTTTTGTCCTCCGATAGCGAGTCCGATTTTGTTAAATCGGCAAAATTAGGTTCCGCAATTTGGCAGGTAAAAAATACACTTATTGCAGCGAAAACTGCCGACATCGCAAACAAAGGAGTATAACCAACCCCAGCTTGCACAAATCCGCCAATAGCCGGGCCAAATGCTAGACCAATAGGACTTACCAAACTCATGTTACCGATTAATTCGCCCCGCTTTCCTGGTGGCGACAAATCTGTTACCAAAGCGCTGTAAGCTGTGGTAAAAGCGGCGATGCTAATACCGTGAAAAGCGCGAAGAAGTAACAGTAAGGGGATAGATTGAGCTAACAGGTAGCCCAAAGGGGCGATCGCAGCGACTGACGCGCCTAGAAGCAAAACTTGTTTTCGACCCCTGCTGTCGGCTATTTTACCTAACTGCGGCCTCGATAGCAAAAGTCCGATCGCAAATGCACCCATCACAAAGCCAATTTGCTGTTTTGTGCCGCCCACAAATTGAACGTACAGCGGCAAAGTTGGCAGTAGCGAAGCCAAACTCGACCAGAATAGCAGCCCTGCGGTGAATAAAATCAGTAAGCTGCGTCTGGGTTGGGGATCGATTTCCCTAAAAATATTCAAGATGCGAATTCCCTTTAAATCTTATGAGTGCACTCAAAGTAAGTTCGAGTGTCTCTATCATTGTGTTACAAATTCTTAAGATTTGCCCCAAAAAAGTTGATATTCGACTCACTGTCAACTGTCAACTGTCAACTGTCAACTGTCAAAAAAGAGCATTCTTACCAATCAACCTCAGCCCTTTCCTCCACCACCCGTTCATAAACCCACTGGGTTTCTATCGCCAACTTCGGCCAACTAAACCGGCGTTCCAAATCTTGATAAGCATTGTCAACCAACCACTGCGCGTAACCCGGATTTTTCAAAACCTCCAAAATTCCCCAGGCCAAAGAATCCCGATTGTTTGCCTCAGTAACAACGCCAGTTTTAGTGTGCAGCACCACCTCTGGAAGTCCGCCCGCATCCGAAACCACCACAGGCACTCTTGCAGCAAAGCTTTCTAATGCTACAATCCCAAAAGGTTCGTAAAGACTGGGAAAAACCGCGCAGTCAGCCACAGTCTGAAATTTGTCGAGATGTTCCTCAAACATGAACCCAGTAAAATAACACTTATTCCAAATTCCTAAATGCCAAGCTAAATGTTTTAGATGGTCTGTATTGCCGCCGCCAACAATTACAATTTTCGCTTTCCCCCCCATTTCCCAAATTACTTTAGGTGCTGCATTTAGAAATACAGAAATACCTTTTTCGTAGCTAATTCTTCCTACATAATAAACTATTTTTTCGTCGTCTGCAGCAAACTGACGACGGAAGTTCATCGCGTCAAATTCGTGCCATCGGGGCTTTTTATCTGGTCTAATTCCGTTGTAAATTACCTCTATTTTGTTCCACGGAGTCGCTAGTACCCGTTCGGCTTCCCGCCGCATATAATCACTGCAAACAATTACCCGCCAAGAATTGTAAGCGAGGTCGTTTTCCTTGGCGTTAATGTAGCGCTGCCCTTCATTGTGGATGCCGTTGAAGCGCCCGTATTCGGTGGCGTGGATGGTGGTAATTAGCGGTACTTTAAAGGTATGCTTGAGGGCGATCGCCGCATCTCCCACTAGCCAATCGTGAGCGTGGATGATATCAAAGGGGCCTTCCTCAAGCATCAGTTTCCCGCCTTGGTAGCCCATGCTTTGGTTAAGGTTCGCCACCCAGTGAAAAAAGTCCCTAGCGTGCCCCACCACCACCCGATGCACACGTATTCCTTCCACCACTTCGTACATCGGCGCGTGGCCGAACTCTACTGTAATTAAGTGAATTTCGTGTCCCAGCTTCACCAATTCTGGATATAGTTCTGATACGTGGCGGGCGATACCGCCTACGATTCTGGGAGGAAACTCCCATGCCAATACCAAAATTTTCATCTTTCTTCCTCCAAATTTTTTATATAACTTAATGTTTAGGATTAACAGATTTATTGTATAATTATCACCCTTAAATTTAAGTTGAGCGCAAGTTGATGCCGAATGCCTGACTTTTGGCAGCAACAAAGACAGAAAATCATGGCTAAACCTGGTTTTTGCAGGAAATTGCTCGATCGCCATTACCTGAAAAAAACAGGTTTCCTCAAGATTTGAGCCACTGAGGGCAGCAATGGCGATCGCGCCTACCCGCTTACTGTTTCTTCAAAATCGGCTCCAATTCGCGCCGAAAACGAGTCCAAGCAGCAACTGATGCAGAATTAGAAACAGCACCCTGACGCATCAAAATCGCGCCGTCTTCAAAGCCAACAATGCCGTACTCTCCCGATTTGGACATTCGATCGATCGCCGGTACGATCTCCCGCAACTGTCCCCGTTCCGCGCGAAACGCAGCCTGATACTGCTGCAACTGCCACAAATCGGCAATTACATATTGCATCTTCACTGCCTTCCCCGCATCATTGCGGAGTTCCAACATCGGAAACCTGAGAATTTCCCGCCTGCTTGACAAAATCGGCACAATAGTATTCGTCGCTGCCACGCTAGCATCAGCAGGAATTTGAGCCAATAGCGGTCGCACTTGCAAAACGTGCTGCCATTGTCTGACGAGAGGAACCTGCACCCAAGGATCGATCGCATCGGGCAAAATCAAAGAAAAAGTCCGATTTGGGTTAGAAGTGAAGGTAAAAAATAGCGACAAACAGATGCAAAACGCCCAAAAGCGGCGAAACTTTGAAGAAGAAGGGAGAGGAAATAAAGCAGAAGGAAAACGCAAAAACATTCTTTCCTCTCTCACCATTCTATCTTCTTCCTTTTGACGCTGGGCCCACCACAGAATCGCCCCATAAAAAAGCCCTGGAACCACAGTCATCGCATAGCGAATATTAATCGCCAGCACCGACTCTCCTTTTGCTAAAAATAGCTTCAGCAGCGGAAATCCAGCTATCATCCAAGACGCAGGTGCGAAAGCTGGCACTAAAGCTAATGGCAACCACTGGCCAAGCAGGTACCTAATCTTACCAAAAAACGGCGTAAATAACTGAGCTACCAACCGTCCGGGATTACTCACCATTCCCCAAATAATTTCTAGAGTAGAAGCTTCATCTCCCTCGGCATATTGACCGAAGCGCTCCATCATAAACCGCTGGGATATATCAGCAGAAAACAAAGGCATAATCAGATTGGTCAGGACGATCATATAACCAAAACTGAGTATGCAGACAGCCAAACCAGTCCGAGGGTAGCGCCGGCTCAAAATCAGGTAAACTCCGACGCCAAATAAAACAACTCCCCCATCTTCTCGCACGGCCAAAATTAAAGTTGCCAGAATCCCAAACAAGGGCCACCAGCGCTTCTCCATCGCCAGCAGCAAGCCAAAGACATACAGCGGAATTTGACAAACATCGTGAAAATTGCCCATAGTCGGGCCGATGACCGCGTTAGCGCAGTAATAGCTCACAACAATTGTCGCCGACAGCCGGGGTTCCAGATAGTGTCTGGCGAGAGCATAGAGCACTCCTCCAGCCGCCGTAATTAAAGTCACCTGCAACACCGTCAAAGTGACGGGAGAGGGAAACAGAGAGTAAATTGGCAGCCACAGCATTAGCGCCGGGGTGAAATGCTGCCCCAACCGGTAGTAAGATACCTCCGGAAGCTGGTTTTGGTGAACCACATTAGTGGACAAAGCCGAAGAGAGGGAACTCTCAAACAAGTGACCCCGAGTGCCGTTCCAAAAAAGTTGATTGAAAATGCCTTGGTCGTAAGTAGCGTAAAAGCTGTAGTAGCGGTGCAGCGTCAGCAACAGGCACAGCACAAAAAAGGCGACCCCCACTTGAACCACCACCCGCAGCGACTCATTTTTCTTCCATCTCAAAAATATCATCTGCCCGCCTGTAATGAAATTATCGGACAATAGCATAAATCTAAAGTAAGTATTAAATTAAAGTAGAAGTGAAATAACTCGGCTCGGCAATGCTCAATTATTTTCACCCGATCGAAAAGCTCAACAGCGTCCATCCAACACTCGGCACCAGCGGCACTGACTGTTCTCCCGAACAGCCGGTAAATCCCGCACCGCTTTTACAGCTTTTGCTGTTCGTAGACAAGCGTCCCTCTTCCAGGGAACAGACCAGACACATCCGCAAGTCCCTAAAGGATTTGAAGGCAGAGTGCGACTTTGAGCTTCAAATCATCGACGTAGGAGAACAGCCCGATTTAGCCGAACACTTTAAACTTGTAGCCACTCCCTCGCTGCTCAAAATTCATCCCGATCCGCGACAAACTCTCGCCGGCAGCAATTTAATCGCCCAACTCGAACACTGGTGGCCCCGCTGGAAGCGTTCTGTAGACGAATACACACCTGGGCAGCAGTCGGCCGCAGCTATTGCGGAAACCCTGACTGACGCAAAACCCATCTATTCCGTTGCTTGCGCGGCCGAACTTGTGCAGCTTTCTGATGAAGTTTTTCGCCTCAAACAGGAAAAAGAACACTTGCAAGAGCAGTTGCAGTTGAAAGACCGGATTATTGCGATGCTAGCTCACGACTTGCGTAATCCGTTGACGGCCGCATCTTTGGCTTTGGAGACTTTGGAGTCAAGTCAGAAGGTGAAAGAGGGGGAAAAGTCACGTTTGACACCGAGTCTGGCGGCTCATTTAATGAAACAAGCCCGCCGCCAAATCCGAATTGTCGATCGTATGATTACAGATATCCTGCAAGCAGCCCGGGGTACAAACGCTCAACTCCACATTGAACCAAAAAGAATCGAACTGGGAGCGATTTGTCAAGATGTAATCTTGCAGTTTCAAGACAAATTTCAGGCGAAAAGTCTGAACATAGAAACAGACATTCCCGCAGATTTACCCTTGGTTTATGCCGATCCCGATCGCATCAAACAAGTCATAGTCAACCTGCTTGACAACGCCAGCAAGTACACCCCAGACCAAGGAACGGTTAATCTGTCCATTCTCCACCGCACCGCTTACAAAGTTCAAGTCAGCATTTGCAACAGCGGGCCGGGAATTCCTGAAGAAGATTGCGCGAGCATTTTTGAAGACAGCTTTCGGTTGCAGCGAGATAAATCAAAAGACGGTTACGGCATTGGGCTGTCTCTGTGTCAAGGCATCATCCGCGCGCACTACGGTCAAATTTGGGTAGACTCCGTACCCGATAGAGGCAGTTGTTTTCACTTTACTCTGCCCGTCCAAAAATAAAAGTTAGCTGTCATTTGTCAGTTGTTCAGTAGCAACCGAATTTTATATTACAGCTCAAATTTTCCGCAGTGCAGCAATAATCTGTGCGTTTGCCTTGGGAAAAGTAAATTGGTCAATTTCGTCGAGTGTCACCCAGCGAATTTCATCGCATTCGATCGTTTGCGGTTCCCCGCTGACGTAGCGGCAGTGGTGGACGTATAGTCTAACTGTAAATTTAGTGTAGTCGTGGTCAATCGTAATCAGGCGATCGCCAACTTCTACGACAATCCCCAACTCCTCCATAATTTCCCGTTTTATGCAAGCTTCGATGGTTTCCCCAGGCTCTATTTTTCCGCCCGGAAACTCCCAGAAACCCCCGTGTAGTCCATGTTGTCGGCGTTTGTCAATCAAAATTTGTTGGCGATCGTTCCAGATTGCAGCAACGCCGATAACTTTGTGGGCAACAGGAGGAAGAGACATATTAATTAGGAATGGGGAATTGGGAATGGGGAATTGGGAATGTAAGAATAATATCAATAATTATTCAATTATTTAATCTAAAATCAACCCTCTAAAATCAACCCTCTAAAATCTAAAATCTAAAATCTAAAATCTAAAATATTAAGCCCCCATCTTGCGAGGGGGGGCTTGACACTTGGATCACTTAAATGTTAAGAATCTACTAATCGTCCGAGCCATGTCTCTCACTGGCTTGTATGGACTTTTCAAAAGTCATTCGCTGTTCGGCATTTTTGAGAAAATAACCGCTAATCATAGCCGAGGCGAGCAATCTACCCAAATGTTCGCGACTGGTAGTCACTGTCACCCCGAAGTGTTCCGAAGGCAAATTCCCCAATAGTCCAACAATATTTCGCTCCATTACTTGAAACACTTCGTGAGAAGTCGGCTTAGACAACTGAGAAACTGTGTCGGGAGCCATTGACTGCACGTATTGCCATAATAAGTTGGCATTTTCTCCGTCTTCTTCAAAGAATTCTGGGGATTTATTAGATGAGTTGCTCACGAGTACCTCCGTTTCAGACACAGCTTGTTATGTTAGACGCGGGCGGTTAAATTAAATAACCCTTATCTGATCGCTGCTGATCTTTATTACTAAGTAATTACTAATGTAGCAGGACAATCATAGCAACCAAGTGGGCACAACCGAATTAAAAGCGGCGGTTTTTACGATTTTAGATTGGGGATTGCAAGGGGGAGACCCCGATCGCCAATCCCCAATCTACCTAGCTGGCTAGATAATCGTTGATATCTTGCTTGC
Source organism: Microcoleus sp. B4-C2 (assembly GCF_036705265.1). Classification (NCBI taxonomy): domain Bacteria; kingdom Bacillati; phylum Cyanobacteriota; class Cyanophyceae; order Oscillatoriales; family Microcoleaceae; genus Microcoleus; species Microcoleus sp. B4-C2. The sequence continues at coordinate 10,510 of NZ_JAUBUB010000124.1, read as the reverse complement.
GCTTGCGGAGTTTGGTCAAAGCTTCCCGTTCTATTTGCCGCACTCGTTCCCGACTGATGTTGAGACGATCGCCTATTTTTGCCAAAGTTAGGGTTTGCCCGTCTTCTAAACCGAACCGCAAGGCGAGCACTTCTCGCTGTTGCTGAGTCAGTTCCGCCATTAGCTGGTCTAAGTCAGTCCGCAGGGAAGATTGCAGGGCAAAATCTTCCGGGGTAGTACCCGTATCTTCCAACAAATCGCCCAACTCTGTATCTTGATTGTCTCCCACGCGCAAGTCCAGGGAAAGTGGCAGGCGCGCGCGATCGAGATATTCGCGAATCTGTTTGGGAGTCAATTCTAACTCGGATGCCAATTCAGCAGCCGTGGCCGCGCGACCAAGCTGTTGAGCAAGTTGGCGCTGAGCCTTTTTAATTTTGTTGAGCTTTTCGGTAATGTGGATCGGTAAGCGGATGGTGCGGCCTTTTTCGGCGATCGCCCGAGTAATTGCCTGACGAATCCACCAATAAGCATAAGTAGAAAATCTGTAGCCCTTAGTCGGGTCAAATTTTTCTACTCCCCGCTGCATCCCGATCGTGCCTTCCTGAATAAGATCCAGTAAATCTACGTTGCGCTTGATATATTTCTTGGCAACAGACACTACCAGGCGGAGATTGGCTTCCACCATTTGGCGCTTTGCCCTTTCCCCGTTTTCGATCGTCCGCTGCAACTGTGCCTCAGACAGCCCAACTGCCTGTGCCCATTCAGCCGCCGTCGGGTCGCGGCCTAACTCTTCGGCTAAAATATTTTTCTCCTGATGCAGTGCGGTTGAGCGCTGTACCTGTTTCCCGTAGAGTATTTCTTGCTCATGGGTCAACAAGGGAACGCGGCCGATTTCCCGCAAGTAAGCGCGAACAGAATCTGTATCTGAGGACTTAAGAGTTTTCATGAGCTTTTCCCGCTGAGGATCTGTGCCTCTAAAGGTTTGCGGTAATCGCAAACCCCTAGCTTTAGCTGGGAAGGAAAGCGGGCGGGGACTTGCGCTTTCCTTCCATTTAAAGAGGCTTAATTTTATGGTAGCTAGCTACTACTCCCAGTCAGAACCGTCTCAGGTTAGGTTTTGGTTGGGGCGTGCACAATACTACGTTATGTTAAGAATCTTAACATTTGTGAGAGCACTTGGCTACACTTCTTCATAAAAAATACTCGGTAAGTGGGAAACTCAGTGGCTTCAGCCCTGAGAGGAAAACGACACGGCGATTTCAATCGCCTTGAATCCCCTTGCGGGGTTAGAGGGGTATGGTTGCCCCTCTATGGAGATATGGTTGTCTCCGAGTCCCTTTCGGGTAATGTTAGCTTGTCGGTCAAGGTTATAAGAGCTTTTTAGACCTGCAACACTGTCGAGCGTGACTTTAAGACTGTTTAATTGCAGATGACAGAGCGGAAAACTAGCTTCGCATTCGCCGGTGTCGTGACTCAAATAACGTAGTCAGTTAAGACTTAGGCCCGTCAGAATAGCTTGTAATTTCTTACAAGCTCAGTGGCTTTAGCCCGCTCGTTCCTGACATTTATTTCATGCCAGCCTGGACTGTTGATACGAGAGTATCCGCTTTCCTGGCTTTACAGTTTGCATCAATATAAACAAAAGCCGCCACATCTCAGAGGGGGAGATTGGTAGAGGGGCAGAGCTGTTTCATTATCTTGTAGGAGCAGCCCCCCGTGGCTGCCCTGAATATGAAGTTACAGATATTGATGAACCCGCCCCAACAGATAATGACTAATGGCTAATAACTAATGACCGAAAGCATCCAGGATACCCGCCACGTGATTCATCCGTCCAGAAATAAAAAACCTGTATCCGATAAACTGGCCCCCGAATTTATCCGTGGGCTCAATGCTTCAATCTAAAATCTAAAATCTAAAATCTCAAATCGATTGACTTCTTTGCCGTTGAGCTTCGTACAAGATCAGGGCTCCGGCGATCGACACATTTAAAGATTCTACGCCACGGCTCAGGGGGATTTGGATTTGTCGATCGGCCAAACTCCTCAATTCTTCCGACAAACCAGAGCCTTCGTTGCCCAAAACTATCAGTGTCGGCACTCGCAAATCTACTTCCCAATAACTTAAACTGGCCCCGGCGACAGTTGCTAAAATTTGCATTCCTCGATTTTTATACCCGGAGACTTCGGCGGTTAAATCTGGCCTGACTGCCATTGGCAGCTTAAACCAAGCTCCTGCCGAGGCGCGCAGCACTTTGGGATGGTCTAAATCGGCGCTGTCTGCGCTCAGCAGCAAACCGTCGGCATTAGCAGCCGCAGCCGTGCGGACGATCGCCCCCAAGTTACCGGGATCTTGGATTGTTTCTAGGGCTATTCCTAAAGTTGAGAATTTTGCGGGCTCTGTTGTGGTGCGGGGTGCGGTGGCGACAATGCCGTCGGGTTGGACTGTAGTGGCGATCGACTCTAACACTTTTGCACTTACTAATTCTGTGCGATCGGCTAAATTACCCACTTGCTGCCAAAGTTCCCCGTGCTGATCCAGCCATTCGGGAGTGCAGCAAACAGTTGCTAGCGGGTATTTTGCCGCGCAAGCTTCTTCGAGCAAGTGCGTCCCTTCGAGTAAAAATAATTGTTGTTCCCTGCGTCCCTTCGAGCTGTGCAGCTTGCGGATTTCTTTAACTAGGGGGTTTTGAATACTTGTCAGCATTGTTTAATTCAGCAGAGCGAATGGGGTTATTGCCTGTATCGGGTTAACCCCAAACTTCCTTCTGCCTTGGGAATGCGGAACCCGGGACTTGAACCCGGAAGGCTTGCACCACATGAACCTGAATCATGCGCGTCTACCAATTCCGCCAGTTCCGCATCGGTCACGAATTACTACTCTGCCATATGTTCGCCAGTTTGTCAAGTGTTTTGAGGAATTTATTTTTTTTGTGGGCTGCGAGTAATATTTGGCACAAATTACTGTTCGGGTTGAGAAATCCTTGAGTTTCGAGGATTTACTGTTAGCAAAACATCGCAAAACGCTGTGTAGTTGAGTATGGTGCGTCAGATCGCGTCCGGTTATTAATAATCCACAAGCTTTGATCTGACGCACCGTACAAGATTTGCTGAAACAAGGGGAATCTAATCAGCCAAATCGGGGAAAACCTCGCGCACGGCCGGATGCACCAATCGGTGATTCTGCACGTTCAATCCCTTCGCCAAACTCGGATTCATTTCCAAAGCTTTAATCCCGCTATTTGCCAACTGCAAAACATAAGGCAAAGTGCTGTTATTCAAAGCTTGAGTCGCAGTCCAAGGCACGGCACCGGGCATATTCGGCACGCCGTAATGCACAACTCCTTCCTCAACATAAGTAGGATTTGTGTGAGAAGTTACCCGCAAAGTTTCCACGCAGCCGCCCTGGTCAACGGCTACGTCAACAATCACAGAACCGGGGTGCATCTTCGCAACAAATTCGCGAGAAACCAGAATTGGAGCTTTTTTACCCAATACCAAAACCGCACCGATTAACAAATCAGCATCGGGAACAACTGCTTCAATTTGCAAAGGACTGCTGTAGAGGTATTCTACTCTGGAACCGAACAGAGTTTCCAAGTAGGCTAGGCGATCGACATTTACGTCTAAAATCTGCACTCTCGCGCCCATTCCTACAGCAATTCTGGCTGCTTCTGTGCCGACGATGCCGCCGCCCAAAATCACAACTTTACCCGGTCTTACCCCCGGTACGCCACCCAAAAGTATGCCCCTGCCGCCTTGCTGTCGTTCCAGAAATCGAGCACCGAACTGCACGGCCAAACGCCCTGCAATAATACTCATCGGCGTCAGCAGCGGCAATTTTCTGTCCGGGAGTTCGACGGTTTCGTAGGCGATGGCCTGGACTCCGCTGCTAATTAAATGCTGGGTTAATGTGCGATCGGCTGCCAAGTGCAAATATGTAAACAGCAACTGCTCTTTTTGCATCAGCGGATACTCAGCAGGCAGCGGTTCTTTAACTTTAACAATTAGTTCGCGCTTCCAGACATCGGAAGCCTTTAAGACAATCTTAGCCCCTGCTTGAACGTAGTCCTCGTCTGCGAAACCGGCCCCAGCACCAGCTTTTGTTTCCACAAAAACTGTGTGGCCTTTGTCCGAACAAGCCCGGACACTTGTGGGGCTAAGCCCGACTCGAAACTCTAAATCCTTGATTTCCTTGGGGACGCCTATTTCCATCTATAACCTCTAATCTCAGGCATACATAGATCGAATCTAACTTAAAAACCATTCCCAGCGGGCCAATACTCTTGTAGATTTTAGATTTGGCAATCCGGCTGGGGTAGGATAATTTGTGTTGGATTTTCCGCCAGATCGATCGCAATTTCCTCAATTTAGACTTGAATTACATAATTTTTTGATTGATAGATCGACCGCAGATGTAGGGCTGATTAACACAGAGTAACGCAGATAATTTCAAGAAGAGTCAATATATTTGATCTGTCACTTATAATTTAACAGGCATAACTCGCCCCCCTATCTAAACAAATGCCACGCACACCTACCTTAACATTCGATCGCGGAACTCTCTTGCTGCACCCGCCGCCCAAAGGCAGAGACTGGGTGGACTTTGCCACTTGGGACGATCGCGTGGAAAAATACCGCATTCGAGCCATTCACTACCGCCCGCTGGTAGAATGCCTCCAAGCCGACTGCATTAACTTCACGGACGAAGCTAGGGCATACGAACTACTCGAACTCGTACCCAGCGTGCAAATGCAGCCTTACCCACATCAAGAACAGGCCCTCGTAGCTTGGCAGGAAGCAGGAAGCCAAGGAGTAGTAGTCCTCCCCACCGCTTCGGGTAAAACTTATCTGGCACAATTAGCCATGCAAGTCACTGGTCGCAGTACATTAATTGTAGTACCAACTCTCGATTTAATGCACCAGTGGTATGCTAATTTAAAGGCAGCTTTTCCCGACATCGAAATCGGATTGTTGGGCGGAGGTTCGCGGGACAAAACGCCAATTTTAGTGGCAACCTACGACAGTGCAAGTATTCATGCAGAAACCTTGGGCAATAAATACGGCTTACTGGTTTTTGACGAATGCCACCATTTGCCAACAGACTTTTATCGAGTAATTTCCGAATATGCGATCGCGCCTTTTCGACTCGGACTGACAGCCACACCCGATCGCACAGATGGCCGCCACAGCGATTTGCATTTCCTGATCGGCCCGACAGTATTTAGCAAAAGACCCGAAGATTTGGCAGGCGATGCTTTAGCCGATCATAAAATAGTTCAAATCATGGTAAAACTGTCAAAAGAAGAGGGATCTCGCTACGCTGAATTAATCAACATTCGCAACGACTTCTTAAAACAGTCTAACATCAAAATATCCAGCCTCGAAGGTTGGAAACAGTTTATCATGGCAAGCGCGCGATCGCCCCTAGGACGGCGCGCCATGCTAGCCCACCGCCAAGCCAAAGAAATCGCCCTTTGTACCGAAGGAAAACTGCGAATTTTAGCCAACATACTAGCAGAACACTCTCCCCAGCGCACCCTAATTTTCACCGGAGACAACGCCACAGTTTACCGAATTTCCCAAGAATTTCTCATCCCCACAATTACCCACCAAACCCCAGTCAAAGAACGCCACGAAATCCTCGATCGCTTTCGCAGCGGCGAATACAAAACCCTCGTCGCCTCCCACGTCCTCAACGAAGGAGTGGACGTTCCCGACGCCAGAATTGCTATCATATTGTCAGGTACCGGCAGCGAACGCGAATACATCCAGCGATTGGGTCGAGTTCTCCGCAAAAGCAGCGATGTAAATAAGTTAGCAATTCTCTACGAAGTCGTCACCGAAGACACCAGCGAAGAAAGAACTTCTCAACGCCGCCGAGGAGGAATGCAGCCTCACAAACCGAAACCACAAACACAAATAGAACCGCCAAAGCCAGAATATCAGAAATTAGAAACTGTCAAACCGACACCCATTTACGGAGTCAATCGGGAGGCGACTAAAAAAGCAGCAGAATCACCCGCAAAATGGGGAGAAGACAATGATGATTCTAAGGATGATTGAAGATTACCCAATTAGTGTATAATCTCACTATTAACTAATTCACATTCCCTAAAAATGAGCGAAACTGCACAACTAACTAACTTTAAAATTTTCCCCAAACATACAGGAGTTTGGGAGGGAGACTGGACAATACTCGATGCCGACTGCAAAGAAACCAGGCGTTTTACAGCAGTTGTTACCCAAAAAATAGTTGACAACGAGTGGAGGCAAACTAACCTTCAAACTTATGCCAATGGCCAGAGTGAAACCCAAAACTTTGTGGGTTATGTTGTCGGCGAAGGGCAAGTGCAAATTGAAGGTCTGGACTCAGTTTTTTCCAACTACAATACACTAGCGACAGAAGTTGGAGATGATTTGATAATTTTTCAAGTATGGGACAAAGCAACTGGCTTTATGAGGGCTGTTGAAACAATCCATCTTGTCAGTTCCGATCGCCGAATTCGGACTACCCAAAGCTTGACAGAAGAGGGAAAACTCAGGGGAGTCATGGTGATTGTTGAACAAAAAATTGAGTAAAACTTTTCACTGCTTATGTTACCCACTGATTTATTAAGTCACCGCCAAAACGGAGAATCAATTATTCCTCTCCGCCTCAAGATAGATGCTAAAAATTTAGAAGCAGCTACGGAAATGATCGACTGCTTCCAAGAGTCGATCGGCAAAACCCAAGGCGAACTCGACGGACGCTTGCTAGAATTAGAAGGCGACAGCCCGGATTATCGGCTGAAACGGGGATTAGCGCACCTGCTGAAAGGCGGTTTCTGCACCTTGGAAGTCATCAGTCCCCTAGAACCCTCAGAGTTGAGACAGCGGGTTTTTGCCTTGTCTGCGCGATCGACTCCCAGCCCTCAATCCACCCAATTAACCCTGGAAAAAGTAGCAAGTGAGCTCAGCCAAGAGTTAAACAGAGAAGTTTTGCCTCACGAAATCACTACAGGTTTATACGCCGATTTAAACGAAAACAAAATCCTCACTGAGTTTAATGCACCAACTCCCGAAAACTTGCTTCACAAATACAATCTTTCTCAAGTTCAAGGCATATTTTACCGAGCAAGTCAAGTCAAATTAACCGCCCACCGCAACGATCCAGGAGAATACAAACTCTTATTTCGCTATTTGAAACTATTTCAATTAATGACTTACATCGAAGGCGATGCAGACCACGGTTTTACACTCACAATAGATGGCCCTACAAGCTTATTCAAACCCAGCACCCGCTACGGCTTAGCCCTCGCGAAAATGCTGCCCGCACTGCTGCACGTCACCAAATGGAGTATGCACTCGACACTGCACACAAAAGACCCTTTTAGCGGCGTTTTGAAAACAGGTAAATTCACCCTAAATTCCGACTGCGGTTTAGTCAGCCACTATCCCCCTGGCAAGCCTTATGATAGTATGTTAGAAGCCGCATTTGCTGAAAGATGGAATTCCACAAAAACCGAGTGGCAACTAGAGCGAGAAGTTGATTTAATTCCAATTCCAGGTAGTGTGATGATTCCCGACTTTCGGTTAGTGCATCCCGACGGGCGAGTATTTTTATTAGAAATAGTTGGCTATTGGCGGCCGGAGTATTTGCAAAAGAAATTTGCACAAGTACAGAAGTCTGAATGCGATAACTTGATTTTAGCTATTTCCGAACGGCTGAATTTAGAAAAAGCCGGAGTGAATGTAAATGAAGTGCCAGCAAAAGTAGTCTGGTTTAAAGATAAATTGCTGCCCAAATCAGTCCTAGAAGTCCTCGAAGAGTAACCAATCCGCCCATCAGTTGCAAACTTCTTTCGTAATTGCTCAACCCCCTTGACAAGAGAACGAGATAGACATTAGATAAAGGAATGAAAAAACTCCCTGACCTAAAACAACTATCGGACGAGGCAAAAGACGCCTTGATAGTAGATCTATGGCAGGAAATCGAAAAACTACGCTCCGCATTAGCCACTTACTCTTCAAAGTCAGACTCATCCCCCGCTAAAACCAGCAAAAATTCCAGCACTCCACCATCGAAAGGATTCAAGCCCAACATCAAGCCATCAAAAATAGAAGGGGTCAAAAGACAAAAAAGCGTAGGCAGAGCAGGAGGGGGAAGACACCTACATCTCGAACCCGACCAAATCATTATCGCAAGAGTGAAAAATTGTCCCGAGTGTGGAGAAACAGTCACTGCCAGAGCCCAAAAATTGCAATCCGTCTATGACAAAATAGAACTACCACCAATTCGCCCGATCGTAACGCGCATAGAACGTTATAGCGGTCGCTGCGCCTGTTGTCAAACCGAGTATCTTGCCCCCGTACCCGCAGGAATGGAACCGGGTTCACCATTTGGCAGTTCAATTCAAAGCCTGGTTACGTATCTGCGCTACACTCATGCGATCGGCTACGAACGGCTGTCGGGAATCTTGTCATCGGTTTTTGGACTCAAGATATCCGAAGGAGCGATCGCCAACCTCTTAAGTACCGTCAAAACCAGTTTAGACGATCGAGTAAATCAAATACTACAACGATTGCGACAAGCAAAATTAATCTGCTCGGATGAAACCAGTGCCAGAGTGAACGGACAAAACCAATGGGAGTGGGTATTTCAGAACCAGGATATTTGCTTGCACGTCATCCGCCCGAGTCGAGGAACTGGGGTAATTAACGAAATTCTGGGAGAGCATCGCCCACAGGTGTGGGTGTCAGACTTATTTAGCGCTCAAAAAAATCACCCAGCAGAACAATGGCAAGTGTGTGAGTGCCCATCAACTGCGGGATTGCCAATATGCCATTGATGCAGGAGACAGGATTTTTGCCCCAGCGATGAAGAGGTTATTATTAAGGGCTTTTGTCATCCATCGACGACGCGACAGGATGGACGAGGCTAAGCTGGAGCGATGTCGCAGCAATTTACGAGAAAGATTAACCACTGTAGTTTAGACTAACCAAAGATGAGAACGGTGGCAAAAGAAGAACTAGAGCCACCGCGCCAGGAGAGAATGAGGGTGAAAAAGAAAACCTATCCACTCCTTAAATGAACACTGAACGATTAAAGGACTTTCCTGGGAGCAGCATACGATTTATTACTGAAAGCCTTGGCAATGCAACATTCGAGCTGATGGATGCAGTGATGACCACTCCGAATGCGTCGTGTTTAGCAGAATTTTCGCTCAATCCATTATTCAAGCGTCAATGCAAGAGCGTCTATGAAGCCTTACAAGACTGTAGACCAGACCGAAAAAAACTGATGGAGTTGTATGGAGAGCAATTACAGAAAGAAGCACCCCCAACAGAACACATATTAGTAGCAATCGACCACACTGCATGGGCTCGACGAGATGCCAAAACGTTAAAAGATAGAACCCATGAATATCAAAGGGGTGTAATTGTTGGACAGGGGTACAGTACCATTGCCTGGATACCTGAAGCTCTGCGTAAGTTGGGCATTACCCCTACTTCATGAAAGAATTAGTAGCGGGTCTTCACCCATACTTCAAGCAGCTTCCCAACTCAAACTGGTTTGTGAACAGAGTGTCAACCCGGTTTTAGCAGTTTTAGATCGAGAATATGGGAATGCAAGTTGGTTACTGGCGCTAACGCAAGCGGACATTCTTGCTGATTGTTTAATGAGAGTCCGAAAGAATGCCTGCTTGTGGTCAGCACCACCAGCTTATAGTGGTCGCGGCAGACCACCCAAACACGGGCAAAAAATGAGACTCAACGACCCAAACACATGGCTTCAAGCGGATACTGCAATTGAAATTGATGAACATCCAGATTTGGGACAAGTCCGAGTTAGACAATGGATTGACTTACATTTTTATCGTGCACCGGGACAAAAAGTCAATTTAATCCTGGTAGAAAGAATGAAGCCCATGTCAAATGGTCAGCCATTTCCACCCTTATGGTTAGCTTGGGTGGGAGAACGAACTCTCCCTAAGCGAAACAGTCCAGGGCGAACGCATCTAAATTTAATGTTAACAGAATCTGGTATATTGGAGAAGAATTATTGACTAACTACAAAACATTTAATTAGGGTTTACCTGTATGAAACTTAAACCTAAAATCACCATCTCCGACCATTTTGCCGACTTAGAAGATCCCCGAATTGAGCGGACGAAACATCATCAATTAATTGACATTATCACCATCTCAATTTGTGCCGTGATTTGCGGTGCTGATACATGGGTGGATATTGAAAGTTACGGGCGAGCTAAATACGAATGGTTAAAGAAAATTTTAGAATTGCCGAATGGCATACCTTCACATGATACGATTGCGCGAGTATTTTCTCGGCTAAAACCGGAGCAATTTCAGAAATGTTTTTTGAGTTGGATTCAATCTATTAGTTGCTTCAATCCCGGAGAAGTAATCGCAATTGATGGCAAAACTCTTCGCCATTCTTACTCACGGGGAGGAGCAGAAGTGTTGAACGCTTATTGATAGAATTCTGAAAATAGACATACGAATCCTATAAAATGCTGATTTCAGCAATT
>NZ_JAUBUB010000123.1:0-17480 GCF_036705265.1 Microcoleus sp. B4-C2 | reverse complement strand
CTCAAAAAAGCCTTTGAAAAAAAGGAAAAAGAAGCCTGCGGTCTAACTGTACTCAGTTGACCGTCAGGTTCGTTCACCAACTAAGTAATCTTCCTTCTTCCGACTTCCATCGGACTGACATCCGTTACATCCGTTACATCCGTTACATCCGTTACATCCGTTACATCCGTTACACAATCCGTTGCCGAACTTCCATCGGACTGACATCCGTTACATCCGTTACATCCGTTACACAATCCGTTGCCGAACTTCCTTCGTATTATGAAAATTTTAATTGTTGAAGATGACCCGATGATGCAACTGGGATTAGAGCAAGTTTTAGCCGATTCCCCAGAAATAGAAATAGTAGGACAAGCAGAAGACGGCTATTTAGGCGTAGCAGCAGCACTGAAACTCAAACCTGATATCATTGTGATGGATATAGGTTTGCCACGGCTCGACGGCATAGCAGCGACGCAGCAAATTAAAGCACAACTCCCAGAAGTTCGAGTAGTAATGTTAACTTCTCACACTGCAGAAACTGAAATTATTGCTGCCCTTTCTAGTGGGGCTGATGCTTATTGTATTAAAGGTGCTTCTGTAGACAGGCTGTTAGCAGCGATTGCAGCCGCCGCAGAGGGGGCTACATATCTTGACCCTCAAATTGCCCGGACTGTCATCGAACACCTGAAACCCCCCATACCTGCCTCTACAACTACTTTTGGTCAGTTGTCGCAGCGGGAATTGGAGGTGTTAAAATTAATGGTGGAAGGTAACAGCAATCCTGAGATAGCAGCGGCGCTTTACTTGAGCCCAAATACTATTAAAACTCACGTTCGCGGTATTATGAATAAGTTGGCAGTGGATGACCGCGTGCAAGCCGCAGTTGTAGCGCTGAGAACTGGATTGGTGTAAAGAAGTCAGTAGTCATTAGTCATTAGTCATTAGTCAGTAGTTATTTGTTGTTTGTTACCAAGGCTTTTCTGCTACCAATGCCCCATGCCCCATGCCCAATTCCCAATTGCCAATTCCCAATTCCCAATTCCCAATTCCCAAAAAGTTTATGTCTGAATGGATAGAAATCGGTAAAATTGTAGCAGCTCAAGGTTTGGACGGGGAAGTGCGAGTCTATCCCGATTCTGATTTCCCGGAAAGGTTTATCGAACCGGGGAAGCGGTGGATTTTGCGCCCTAACAAAAGTGAACCCGAACCGATCGAGTTTTTGGGCGGTCGCTACATTCCGGGCAAAGGGCTGTATGCTGTAGAGGTAGAGGGTGTGGAAGACCGCGATAGTGCTGAGGCGCTGCGGGGCTGTAAGTTGTTTGTTGAAAAGACCGATCGACCTTACCTCGAATCTGATGAGTTTTACGTCCAAGATTTGATCGGTATGGAAGTTTTTAACCAGTTAACCGGGGAAATCCTAGGCAAGGTAAGTGATATTATTCCCGCAGGTAACGACCTTTTAGAAGTAGAAACGAATCTAACTGCGCCGGAAACAGTCCCAGCAGAATTAGAAAAGCCAAAACAGCCTGAAACTCCCCAAGCAAACGCTGACCCCAGAAATACCCGCAAACCACGGAAAATTCGTGTTAAAGAGCCTAAATCCACAAAAATATTGATTCCTTTTGTGGAAGAGATTGTGCCAATTGTTGACTTAGAACAAGGCAGAATTGAAATTGTGCCTCCTCCTGGTTTGTTGGAATAATATCATGTCCGGTCGAGGGGCAGGAGATGATATTAGTTATTAACAATTCCCAATCCCCAATCCCCAATTCCCAATTCCCAATATTAATCATTTCCTCTATTTGTGTACCGCACTATCAAGTAACTGATGGAAAGCGCGAAAATTGCAGTCGCCAAACCAATCAAGTCGGCTGCGGTTTTTTTTTCCAGGTCAAGAATGATGATTTTTCGAGATACTGCTATCAAAGAAGTTACAATAACCAGCTCAACTTGAATTACGTGCTTTTTCAGATAAGCTGTAATATTTTCCAATATTTCCAATGCAATTAAAACATTTAAAAATAACCCAAATATCACAAACAACGTGTCTTTTAAAAAATTATCAGTGTGGTTTGCCAATTCTTGTGCTAAAAAAATCACCAAATCGGCAACGCTGACGATAATTACCAAAATCATCGCCAGTGATAAAACTTTCGATATTATTACTTCTACACTTTCTGTAAAATGCAGAAAATTTTCATCATTGCTTAACTTCGCAATTTGCCTAAATATTTTTTTTAGCATACCAGTGATTTAGTCATCATTCTTGATGATTTTGTCATTTTTCGGTACGCTTTGCAAGCGCAAAACTCTCTGATTGCCTGGTTTCACGGCGGCAATCCGGGCACTGGGGAAGGCGACTCTCTCTGCCTGTTATATTTTATAGTTTTTCGTGTCAGCTAGGAATCGATCGCACGCGATGAACTCCTGCTTAATAAATTTTTGCCATAAAAAAACCTCAAACTATTGTCTAGCAATATTTTGAGGCTTTTAAGGCGCGGTGCTAATACTGAACTAACTATCTATTCTCAACAGAGAATGATGGTTGACTCCCAGCTTGCTCCGACGCAATATAGAAGATAGCTAAAAATTTAGCTCGGGTGGTTTAGTAGCGACGAGAATTGCCACCGCGATCGTTGTTACCCCAGTTACCGCCGCCACTAGGACGTTCTTCACGGGGTTTTGCTTTGTTGACTTTGAGGTCGCGACCCATCCACTCAGCACCGTCAAGAGCCTCAATGGCTGCGGCTTCTTCGGCTTCAGTAGACATTTCTACAAAAGCGAAGCCCCGCATCCGACCTGTTTCCCGGTCAGCAGGCAACTGAACGCGCTTTACTGTACCGTACTCTCCAAAAGTTTGGTTGAGGTGCTCCTGCGTTACTTCGTAGGATAAATTGCCGACATAGATTGACATTGAACATTCTCCAGAATCAGAGGGTGTAGAGATTTAAATCCGGAGGAACGCCGATCGAACGAACTGTACTGCCGAAAATAAAGCCTTGTAAAAAAATCATAGCACCTATAGGTGCAAACTGCAATTGTCTGACTCGATTAATTAAAAAGAAGGCAGAAGGCTTTCGCCAGAAGACATTCTCCCGAAGGAAAAACGCCCAATCAAGAAGGAAAAACTCAGAATAAATAAATTTAATTTTCCTTGTTCCCTAGCTCTGCCGGGGAAACGCAGCTTTTAGGCTGCGTAATGGCATAACGATTTTAGGTTTTAGGTTTGAGATTTGGGATTTGAGATTTATGTGTAGGGTGCGTCCGGGCTCAAAATTGCTCGATCGAGAGAGGTTGTTACCCCAAAAACGGATACAATGCCCCGACAGGAGCCGTGGAGAGATCAAAATTTTCGACTCTTGTTCAAACTCCCAGATTCATCTGTGGAGTAAATCTCAAATAGTTCCACGCTCGCGCTCGCCGAAAGTCAACCCGGTTCCTCCCCATGTCGATCGCCCGCTGGTTCCCGCTCGTTCGGCGGTGATGTGTAGCATCCCGTCGTTCGAGGGCAGCTCAAGAAGTGACGGCGAGGGTGGATTTTTGCCAATTAAATTCCTCAACTTCTGCGACAGTTTCTGCCCCAACCAGCACCAACTGCACCGCACAAGCTTTTAACTCAGGCTGTTTGGAATCTGGACAGCTTGCAGCATGAGTCATGGCATTGGCTTCAGCGCCTTCGGCCCACAGAGAACCCCAGTGCATCGGTACAAATAGCGTACCTGGGGCGATCGCCTTTGTGACTTTTGCCGGAAACTGCGCCTTGCCGCGGCGCGATCGAACTTCCAGCAAATCCCCCTCCTTAATCTGCAATTTGGCAGCATCACGGGGGTGAATTTCCAAAAACGGATCGGGGTGCAATTGATTAATTTTCTCTGTTCTACCCGTCCGCGTCATAGTGTGCCAGTGTCCGTAAAGTCTCCCTGTCGTCAACACAAACGGATAATTAGGATCGGGAGGTTCTGCCAGTCCCCGCGAGTGATAGGCCGAAAATCTTGCCCGCGCGTCAGGAGTGTGAAAACGCCTGTCAGTATATAGCCGTTTCGCTTGGTTCGCTGGATGCACAGACTCGTTTTCCCGGCAAGGCCACTGCTGGGGCCCTTGTTGGCGGATGTATTCGTGGCTGAGGCCGGTCATATCGCAAGGCTGTCCCCGCGTCAACTGTGCGTACTCTTTAAAAACCTCCGCACTGTTCTCGAAAGCAAAGTGTTTGGCAAAACCCAACCGGCGGCCGACTTCAGCGAAAATGCTCCAGTCGTCGCGGGCTTCCCCGGAGGGAGTGTCGAAAGCGGGACAAAAGGTAACGCGGCGTTCGGAATTCGTCATTACTCCTGTTTTTTCGCTCCACTGCGTTGCCGGCAGCAGGATGTGAGCATAGGCCGAGGTTTCAGTGGGATAGTAAGCTTCTTGATAAATAGTAAAGGGCGATCGCAGCAAAGCGGCTTTCGTGCGTTCCAAATCCGGCATACTCACCACCGGATTAGTAGCTGCAATCCATAGCAACTCAACTTCGCCAGTTTCCAAGCCGGTGATCATATCCCAAGCTGTGCGGCCTGGATTTGGGGAAATACTTCCCGGTGCGATTCCCCAAAATTCCTCGACTTGGGTTCTGTGTTCAGCATTTTTCACAAATCGGTAGCCTGGGAGCAAGTGAGACAGTCCTCCGGCTTCCCGCCCTCCCATCGCGTTTGGCTGGCCGGTGAGGGAAAACGGGCCGCTTCCCGGTTTGCCGATTTGACCAGTCATCAAGTGCAAATTAATCAGCGATCGCACCTTTGCCGTGCCTTCCGACGACTGATTTATTCCCATCGACCACAGAGACAAAACGCGCTGCGACTGTTCCCAGTAGTTTGCCGCCGTTTCTAACTCGCCCACAGTAATGCCGCAGCGCGAGGCTACAAAATCCGGCGTGTAGCTGCTAATAACCTCAGCAAAAGCTGAAAAATTCGCCGTGCATTCTTCAATAAACTCAGAATCTATTGCTTGCCTGCGTAACAGCAAATATGCAATTCCATTAAGCAAATCTATATCCGTACCCGGTTTAATTGCTAAGTGCAAATCCGCCGCTTCCGCAGTCGGAGTCCGCCTTGGATCTACCACAATCATTTTGACATGGGGATGCTTTTTGTGGTATTTTGCTAATCGATTGAATACGATGGGATGGCATTCCGCTGTATTGCTACCAATAATAAAAGCGCAATCTGTTAATTCTAAATCGTCGTAACAGCAAGGCGGCCCATCCGAGCCAAAGCTTTGAACGTATCCAGAGACTGCTGAAGACATACACAAGCGAGAATTAGCATCAAAATTATTAGTACCCAGACAACCTTTCAGTAGTTTCTGGGCAATATAATAATCTTCTGTTGCGAATTGACCCGAACCGTAAACACACAAAGCATCGGGGCCACTGGTGCTGCGAATTGTTTGGATGCGGTTAACAATTGCATCGAGAGCTTCGTCCCAGCTAGCGCGGCGGAAGGGTTGGTCGAGAGTATCTCGCATCATCGGATACATTAGCCGATCGCTCCGAATAGACTCTGCTACGGTTGCTCCCTTAATACAAACCATGCCCTGACTCGATGGGTGATTGCGATCGCCCCGCACTTTCCAACTTTGTTTTTTGTCGGCAACAACTTCTAGACCGCAACCTACACCGCAGTATGGGCAAAGAGTTTTTATAGTTTCCATCTGGTGATTTTAGATGCTAATTTTTGAAAGCTAATGGGTAATTGGTAATTCGTCATTATAGTCGGAACTGAGAGCTCCTGCAAATAATGTTTTAATCATTACTAACTTACCGCAAAAATGCTTCACAGCAACGGACAATACCCTGACTTAAAATAAACCGCTATCTTCTAAAACTCGCGAGCCATCGGGTTTGTAGTCAGTGGATATTCGCTCCTAAATACCTCTCTAACAGAGGTACTCCTGCCCTAAATCTTGTCACCCCACCTAGGGGAGCGAGGAAGAATTGTTGCAGGACTCAAACAGCGCGCCGATACTACTTTTGACCTTGTTGTTGATAGCAATCTGAGATTTAGTGGGCGAGTATTATGTCGCCTATTTCTGTGTTTTAACTTCTAATACGCCTCCGTTGCTGGGGCTAAAAGTTACTTGGAATTCAGCAGTTTTTTCAGCAGCGCCTGCTGTGGCACCGGCAGGAGTTTGCAAAACCGGCAGAGGAGTTTCTTTGACGAAATCTTTAGCTGCTTTATTTGTGGGATCGAACTGTAGGATATCGCCGTTTTGTTTTACTTTGACCCGATAAGTCAAGCTTTCGGTAAATGTCGGAGTTATTCTCCATTGTTGGTCGATTTGTGCATACAACTTCTGTCCGATCGCATCGAGTTCGGCTTGGTCAGAAATCTGTGATGTGGCAGCCGCAATGGGTGCAGGACTTGCAGCCGCAATGGGTGCAGGACTAGGATTCGGTGCGATCGAACTTGCTGCGATTGGCGGGCTGGGGGGAGAACTCACAATCGCCCCGGCAGTCGGCGCCGGAGGTGCAGTTTCTGCTAGTTTCGCTTGCTTTAGCTGGCTGGAAACAACCGACATATTGACCGCAGCTAAAGTAAACATTGCGACGAACCACGAGGCTGCCAGGATGCCACGTTTGATCGACGAGGCTTCTGAGGGTTCGGCAGCGTGAGACACAAAAGGTGCAGGTGCAAGAGGCCTGTCAGCAACCGCAGGCTTTTTGCTAGCAGGTAATGGCATCGGTAGCGCGACGGCTTCTGTCTCCGAGTCCGTTTCTTCACCTTCTTCGTGGTGGGCGTAGCGAGAAAACAGGAACTCCAAAGCAAAGTTACGCAGTTCGTAGTATTTCGGGTCTTCCATAATCCGCGCCCGGTTGCGGGGACGGCTGAACGGAATGTGCATATCTTCGCCGATGGAAGCTGCTGGCCCGTTGGTCATCATCACGATGCGATCGGCCAAAAACAAAGCCTCATCAATATCGTGAGTAATCATAATGACGGTAATTTTTTCCTGCCGCCAAATTTTCAGCAATTCTTCCTGCAACTCTTCCCTGGTAATCGGGTCCAGAGCTCCGAAAGGTTCGTCCAAAATCAACAGTTTGGGACGAGTTGCCAGGGCTCTGGCGATCGCCACCCGCTGTTTCATCCCCCCGGACAATTGGCCCGGTCTTTTGTGACAAGCTTCGGTCAGCCCCACTAATTCCAAGTGTTCCTTGACGATCGTATTGTGTTCGTCTGCGGACTTTTCCGGGTAAACATTTTCAACGCCGAGGTGAATATTTTCTGTAGCAGTCAGCCATGGTAGTAGCGAGTAGTTTTGAAACACCACCATGCGATCGGGGCCTGGTTCAGTAATCTGCGAACCTTCCAGGGCTACTTCTCCGTTTGTCGGCCCGTTGAATCCCGCGATCATATTCAGCAAAGTTGATTTGCCGCAGCCAGAGTGACCAATCAAACAAATAAATTCGCCTTCATTAATAGTCAGGTTTACACCGTCGAGAACCACGTAAGGGCCTTTAGGAGTTTCGTAGACTTTCGATACGTCTTTAATAGTCAGAAAGTCTTGCTTGGGCGTCTCTATTTTCGTTTTTTGGGGGGTTTTGATAGTTTGCATATTTTCAGGATTTGGATTTTGGGTTGATGAATTAGACATGACAAATTTCGATTGAGAATTTGAAATTAGGGAGTTAGGAAGCGGAAAATGTGGAGTCTTGTTTCCTGATTTCTGGCTCCTCATTCCCTCTTCCTATTTGCTGGTTATGCTGCTGGCAGTTTGATGGAACACTGACTGCCTATTTGTTCAATTAAGATTTCTTCAATGCGGACGGCGCGTTTGATTTTGACATTGTGAAGATAGTCGATCGGGTCGTCGAGATTAAACACAGTGCCGTCAAATAGCTCGATCGTCCGGCGATCTCTAGCGATATCCGGCAAACCCAATTCCCGTACTGCTTGACCGAAAACATCGGGCCGCAAAACTCGATCGACCACTTCCACCCAGTTTTTCGGGAACGGGATCAGTCCCCACCGAGCCATCTGCGCCATCACCCACACCATTTCTAGGCGGTCTGGAAAATTGGTTTTGTCAACAGAGAACTGGTTGAAATTGTAGAGCATTTCTGGTTCTGCCTCCGTACCGGAGTTGTACGGATCGATGAACCCTGGACGGATGTCTTTGGGATCGGCGCCGATGTATTGTTCTTGGCTAATCAATCCTAGGACTTCTTCGCGGTTGCGGCGATCGTCGCAGTATTCGCAGGCTTCCAAAAGCGCTTTGACGAGGGCGAGGTGGGTTTGAGGATATTTCTGAGCCCAATCTTCGCTAACACCGAGAACTTTTTCGATGTGTCCGGGCAGAATATCCAGGGAACGGGCCATAACAAAACCCGTACCACTGTTGACTGCGTGCGAGTTCCAGGGGTCGCCTGAACAGTAGCCGTCAATGTTGCCTGCTTTTAAATTTGATACCATCTGCGGGGGCGGAATCACGGTCAAGCCCACGTCGAGGTCGGGGTCGATGCCGCCGGCGGCCAGCCAGTAACGGAACAGCAGATTGTGCATGGAGGCCGAGTGTACCATGCCCAAGGTGTGAACTTTATCGGGAGTCTTGGCGATCGCAGCTTTGAAATCCTCTAATGTCCGAATGCCTTGTCTGTAAAGGTCTTTGTTGAAAACAATCGAATTGCCGTTGCGAGAGAGCGTCATGGCGCTACAGACGGGTACAGGGGCTTCACCGTCGAGGCCCAACAGCATCCCGATCGGCATTCCTGCGACCATTTGCGCCGCGTCCAGCCGTCCTTCGGCAACTCCTTTGGCGATCGCTTTCCAGCCCGGTTCGCGGCTGAGAGTAACTTCTTCCAACCCGTGGGCTTTGAAAAATCCTTTTTCTTTAGCTACTACTAAGGGGGCGCAGTCGGTGAGGGGAATAAAGCCGATGTCGAGGTTGATTTTTTCCAGGCCGTTGCGGGCGATGACAGCGGGTTGTTGTTTGGCCCGGCGCTGTTTGACCCGCTTTTGCTGGTTGAGGAAGTAAACCATTTCGTTACGCAGCGCGTAGTAACTCGGATGGTTGACAACTTCCATGCGCTTGCGGGGGCGGGGAATGTTCACTTCGAGGATTTGCCCGATTTGGGCTTCTGGGCCGTTGGTGAGCATCACAATGCGATCGCTCAGTAATAAAGCCTCATCCACATCGTGAGTTACCATCACGCTGGTGACTTTGCTTTCCTCGCAAATTTTCATCAACTGGTCTTGCAAACCGCCGCGAGTTAAGGCATCAAGGGCGCCGAAGGGTTCGTCTAGCAGCAGCAATTTCGGGCGAATCGCCAGGGCGCGGGCGATCGCAACTCTTTGTTTCATCCCCCCAGAAATTTCGCCTGGGCGTTTGTCGGCCGCGTGTCCGAGTCCGACCAATTTAATGTGGTGTTCGATCACCAACTCCCGATCTTCTTGAGAGTTACCGCTGTAAATTTCATTTACTGCTAGGGCGATATTTTCGCGCACCGTCAGCCAAGGTAGTAGCGAGTAATTTTGAAACACCACCATTCTGTCCGGGCCTGGATCGCGGACTTCCCGCCCTTCTAAAGTAATCCCGCCCTGACTTGCTTTGTCGAGGCCGGCGATGATATTTAGCAGCGTAGATTTGCCGCAGCCAGAGTGCCCAATTAAGGTGATGAATTCTCCTTTTTTAATTTTCAGTTCGATATTTTTAAGAGCGATGTATTGCTCTCCGTTGGGCAAGTTAAATACGCGGTCAACGTGGTCTACTTCAACAAATACTGACATGGCAATTTTAGGTTAGTTTGTAATTTGTATGATGCTGATTATTAATTGGGAATTGGGCAAACAGGGCATTGGGCATTAATTTACAACTCATTTCTACCAGTTTGTAGTTGGCAACCATTCCCCATTCCCCATTCGCCATGCCCGATCCCCGATGCCCGATGCCCGATGCCCAAATCCTATTTTTGTTCTTCAGGAACAACTTTGGAAGCAATGAAACCAACGATTCTGTCTAAAATCAAACCGACGATTCCTACATAAAGCACTGCTATAATCACTGCGCTGAGTCGAGAACTGTTGTAAGCGTCCCAGATGAAGAAGCCGATGCCGACGCCGCCGACTAACATTTCCGCAGCTACGATCGCCAGCCAAGACAAACCGATGCCAATTCTCAAGCCAGTGAAGATGTAAGGAACAGAAGAGGGAAGCAGGATTTTCCAGAAGTATTTTTGGTTGGGGAGGCGCAAGACGCGGGCGACGTTTCTGTAGTCTTGGGGTATTTGTTGAACGCCTACTGTGGTGTTAATTAGAATCGGCCAAATTGCTGTAATTAAGATTACGAAGAGTGCAGAAACTTCGTTAGCTTTCACCCCCATGCCTTCAAAGGGATTGAACTGTTGAAATACGGCCAGGGCGATCGGCAGCCAAGCCAGGGGCGGGATAGTTCTAAATACTTGAAACAGCGGATCTAAAGCATCGAACATTAGGGAGTTTGTCCCGATCAGGATTCCTAAACTGATGCCGAGAACTGTTGCTAAAGTAAAGCCGATCGCCACCCGCTGCAAGCTAGCCAAAATTTGCCAGAACAAGCCTTTGTCTGTACCGCCGTTGTCGAAGAAAGGATTGATAATTAGATTCCAGCTTTCTTGGACTGTTTTGATTGGTCCCGGCAAGCTGGACTCTGGACTGTTGCAGAGGATTTGCCAGATTATGAGCAGAACTGCAATTGCTACCAGCGGGCGGATGATTTTCCGGCGGTTTTTCTGAACCTGATCCAGAACGAAATTTACTGGATTTTTGCTTTTAGTAACAGCGAGGTTTGTTGCCATTTTTCTTTTTCCAAGATTGTGAATAATCGATTATTTGTAGATACTTTGAAGTGTTCACCGTGTCTGGGGTGGGTTGAGTTAGGAAACCCAACTCCACTCAATTAAAAAATCGGTCAACTATCAAAAGTGAACAGTCAACTGTCAACTGTGCACTAATTATGCTTTTTTGATTGCCAAACTCTTCAGATATTCTTCTGGTTTTTCGGCGTCAAACTTCACGCCGTCAAAGAATGTTTCTACACCGCGAGAACTGCTAGTAGGAATTTGGGCTGCGGGGACGCCAAGTGTTGTCGCTGCTGCTTTCCAAATATCTTCGCGGTTAACTTTATCAACCGTTGCTTTGATATCGGTAGTTGCCGGGATATAACCCCAGCGAATATTTTCAGCTAAGAACCAAGCATCGTGACTCTTGTAGGGATAAGAAGCATTATCTGCCCAAAATTTCATTGCCACAGGGCTGGCGGCTTCAACGCGACCGGTACCGTAGTCAATTTGGCCCTTAGAGCGACTGATAATATCTGCTACTGGCACTTTTAACCACCTATCTTGAGAAATGATTTGGCACATTTCATCGTGATTTTCTGGCTTGTCGCACCACTGCTGGGCTTCCAGTACGGCCATGGTAAGTGCTTTTGCAGCTTTGGGATTTTTGTCAACCCAATCTCCTCTTAAACCTAAAGCTTTTTCAGGATGATCTTTCCACATTTCTCCAGTTATTAAGGCGGTGTATCCTACCTTTTGAGTAACTAGCTGAGCATTCCAAGGTTCGCCTACGCAAAAGGCTTCCATGCTGCCAGATTTCATGTTCGCTACCATTTGGGGCGGCGGTATGGGAATCACGGAAACATCTGTATCTGGATTAATACCGCCTGCTGCTAGCCAGTAGCGTATCCACAAATCGTGGGTGCCGCCGGGAAACGTCATAGCAATAGGAACGTTTTGATTGGCAAAAGCTGCTTTCAGCGGTGCGCTGTCTGTACCTACTTTTAAATCTAGGTATTTTTTGCTGAGCGAAATTGCCTGACCGTTAGTATTTAACCGGGCGAGAATGTACATCGGCACTGGCTGATTGCCTTTGGTAATAGTGCCTAATGTCATTTGGTAAGGCATGGGGGATAAGATGTGGGCCCCGTCAATGCCGCCTTTTTCGGAACCGAGTTCTAAGTTGTCGCGAGTAACTGGCCAAGATGCTTGTTTGGTAACTTGTACGTCTTTCATGCCGTACTTGGCAAATAACCCTTTTTCTTGGGCGATGATTAAGGGTGCTGCGTCGGTGAGGGCGATGAATCCGAGTTTGGCTGCGGTAACTTCTGGGGCGTCGGCGGGATTGATGTTGACTGCTGGGGCGGCGGTGGGCGAAGCGCCGCCGGGAGTTGCGTTAGATGTGGTGGGACTGGAACTGCAACCGTGGGCTAGGAGGGTGCCGGCTGCTGTTGCTCCAGCGGTGATGATGAATTTTCTTCTAGAAAGGTTGCTCATTTGTCTTGAATTGTTGTTGTACTTGGAGATGGTGGAAATGTGAGATGTCAGATTGATTCGCGACCTTCGCATCGCATCTGACATTATTTAGATTAGGCGTCGATCGACACTTTGCCGATCGCCCGCGCGCTGCAAGTTAAAATGAACCCTGGTTCTAAGTCAGCAGCCGCGTCTGGTTTGCTGTCGTAGACTGTTTGGCCTTCTAGGAGTTTTTGCTTGCAAGTGCCACAGCTTCCTGACCGGCAATTGCTGTCAAGTTCGACCCCGGCCCGTTCGGCAACATCGAGAATGTACTCATCTTCGCTGCAAGCAACTTCTTTGCCCGATCGAGCGAAAATGACAGTAGATGTCTGAGGTTTGACTGCCGGGACTGCCGTTTCGCCCTCTTCAACCGTCAATTGCAGTTGCCGGTTTAGCAAAGCTACATCCCCTGTAGTCTGTTTGGGAACTGCCCCAAACTGCTCGACTAACAATTGATGCAGCAGCGGTTTGAGGTCTTCGCAAGGGATGCCTTTTTGGACGCAAGCACCCAAATGAGCGTCTTTGCCAACTGTGCCTCCCATGTAAATGTCTACACCTTCGAGGGTTTTGCCGTTCTTGCGAACTTTGGTTCCCATCAAACCAATGTCTGCTACCTGGGGTTGACCGCAGGAATTGGGGCAACCTGTCCAGTGAATTCTCACAGGTTTCGGAAGTGACAGTTCGACATCGAGTTCCTCAATCATTGCCACGGAGCGGCTTTTGGTTTCGATGAGGGCGAAGTTGCAAAACTTGGCGCCGGTGCAGGAAACCAAGGCTCGTGTCAGCGGTGCGGGCTCGATGGAAAAACGCTGCAACAGCGGTTCTTTGACCAGCGATTCAATCCGCGAGTCGGGAACGTTGGGAATAATCACGTTTTCTTCCACAGTGAGCCTGAGCTCGCCGCTGCCGTAAACCTCGGCAATTCTGGCCAAATCGAACAAATCCGATGCCTGCAGGCGTCCGACTGGAACGTGCAGCCCTACATAGTTGAGCCCTGATTGTTTTTGGGCGTAGATGCCGATGTGGTCGCGTTTGTCCCAGGTGATTTCATCTTTGGGCGCGGCGGCGGGCAAAGTGCGCCCTAATTCTTGTTCGACTTCGGCTCGGAATTGTTCGATTCCGAGTTCGTCAATCAGCCACATCAGCCGCGATTTTTGGCGGTTCGCTCTTGGGCCTTGATCGCGAAACACAGTTAAAATTGCTTTGCACAAATCTACAACGTCGCTAGGACTTGCCCATGCGTTGAGAGGAATTGCAGCTTCGCAGCGTTTGGCGGAGAAGAAACCGCCTACTAAAACGTTAAAGCCGATGTTGCCGTCTTTGTAAGCGGGTACGAAGGCGATGTCGTTGATTTCTGCGTGGACTGAGTTGTCGCGGCAGCCTGCGATCGCAATATTAAACTTTCTCGGCAAATTTGAAAACGCGGGGTTGCCTTCGCCGCTGTTCGTAATCATGTCTTGGACTTGGTTCGCCAGTTCCCGCGTATCTATCAGTTCGTCGGCGTCCAAGCCCGCGACTGGGGAACCCGTGATGTTACGCACGTTGTCCATGCCAGACTGGATGCTGGTCATGCCCGCTTCTTTGAGGCGGCGGAAGATGTCGGGTACGTCTTCGATGCGAATTCCGCGCAATTGCAGGTTTTGTCTGGTGGTGATGTCGGCGCTGCCGTCGTCGCCGTAGCGTTGGACGATTTCTGCTAGCGTTCTGGTTTGATTGCTAGTAATGATGCCGTTGGGCAAGCGCAGCCGCATCATGAATTTGCCCGGAGTTACTGGCCGAAAGAAGATGCCGAGCCATTTGAGGCGGTGCTCGCGATCGATTTCGTCCATTGCTTCCCAGCCAATCTCGGCGAAGTGGTCGAGTTCCGCTGTTAATGCTAAGCCATCTTTTTCGGCTTTGAGTTTTTCAAACTTGTTCAGGCTCGCTTGGGCTTTGGGTTCTACTGTTTGGGTCATCGGTTTACCCTCGCTGCTGGCTGGTGTGGGGAGGTATTGACTTGGAGCATAAAGTGTGTGTTTCCTGCTAACCTTAGTGACTGTATGGATTTAAAACTGTATATTTAGTTACTAGATGGAATTTCTTTTAAGCATGGTTGGTCTTCTGTACATTTGAGCTTGACTGGGCGCTGGCTCGAACGTCGCCAAACTATTTATGGTTATAGTTGCTACCGAGGATTCGGTCGATCGCTGCGTTTCGATGCACCTTTGTTATGAGCTAATGTAAAGCCCACGATTGTAAATATTCGTAGCTATTTTTACAAAAGATTGAGTTTTATGAATATTTCGCATAGGCCCGATGCGTTTTATACATGGGAAATGGGTAAAGACGCCCACAAAACCGAAAAATCTCTCTAAATCTTTAGATTTAGGAGGGAAGAGGGGGTATAGGAATATCTAAGATTAATTTTGTGACTGCGATCGCAGACTTAAAACGAGATCGTCACAACATTAGAGCGGTCGCTGTCACACAGTTTGCCTCAAAACATCACATTATGTGCTATGCCAGCGTCACTATTAATTTTCGGAGAACGAGAGATGATATAAGCATCGAATTCAGGGAACGTCTCATGTTTTTAGTTCAACTTATCCCCGGCGCTATTTCCGAAATGCTTGCCTCTGTTACGGATACGGGTTGTTTGACTTTAGCCGATCGCTACGGCTTGATGGCCGCTGTTTTGGACGACTCTCTCGACGAGGAATACAGACATTCGATCAACCGCCTGCTGCGTTCTGTGATTAAGGGAAGAGTCAAGATTGTCAACGAACTGTCGGCGATATATTAACAGCATTTAAAAATTTGATTGATTTCTGCAACGCATAAGAGTGCAGAAACCACCGGCCGAGTTAGAAGGAACCCACGATGCCTGCAGCGGATGTAGGGCAGGCAGTTGATTGGATGTTTTAAAAACGTGCGATCGCTATTGCCGTATGATTTTTTTTGATTCTCCAATTCTCGCTTTGGGCGGCACTTACAGAAAAAGTGCTGATTCATGAGAGTTTGTTGGGTGGAACGCTGATGGTAATATTAGTAAAGTTGTTGTGCGCGATCGGCATTTGAAGAGTTTGAGGAATGAAGTCATCCCAACCAAGGTAATTATAATTATTAGACATCTCCAGCAAAGCCTGTCTTGAACAGGCAGGATGCCTGTTCCACAATAATTATTGGAGAGGTATATTGAACAGGGCTGGCGATGAAAGACAATTTATGAAAATTATTAATCAAACAATCGAATTATTAATAGAATCCGGTCTCGGCATCTACAAAATCACGCCCCATATAGCAATCCTTGCAGGAGTCATAAATTTTTTACCCCACCCCAGCCCTCCCCGAACCCAAGGGGAGGGAGTAAGAAATTCACAAATGATTTAGGATGGCTATAGCCCGCCCTCAACATACAATTTAAATGCACAACAGCTTACCAAACAAGCTGCCGTTTGCGTTAGCTGTATTGAAATTTTGACCGGAAAAATTGAAGAATAAATCGCCGTAGTTGATGTTGCCTCTTTGAGCTAGTGAGTCGGCATATCCGGCTAAACTTAGATTAGAATTGATGGCGATGAAAGCTGTATCTGATGTTTCTTTGATGGCGATGCCGTAAAATTCAAATTCCCCGCCGCCGATTTGAGCCCCTGTCACGCCGTCGTTCAAGGAATCGATCGCGTAATTCCAGCCGTTAGATAGCGTTGCTGCTGTAGCTTTTTGTTGCTGTATTGCGAAAAGGAGACAGAAACTAGCCACTGAGTAAGTCTAGTGGAGGCTGTTTTTAGCAATGGATTTCATAAAACCCTCCCTGGGAATCATTGTTAAATTGTCAAGTCTGCTCGCTCGACTGTTTTTAATTTTTAGTAAATCATACAGCAGATTCGGTGGTTGATGAAGTACAGTAGCCGCTATATTTATATTGTGTGATTTTAATATGTAGGGTGCGGATCTGCAACCTTTTAAATAGAACTTGCAGATTGACGGGTGGCGACGCACCGATGCTTACTACAGGATTGTGTGTACTGGGAGCATCTCATATTTGTAAAAACACTTCTTCTGGCTCCTTCCTTCTTCCTCTTCCCTCTTCCCTCCTGCCTCAAAACTCCAATTTCTAGCGGAGGCCTGCTTTCATTGAGATGCTCCCCAGCAAGAGGGCCTCAAAACTCCAATTTTTAGCGTGGCTGCTTTCATTGAGATGCTCCCTGATGCGTAGGCCAGAAACCGGGTTTTTGTTGAGAAGACGCATTACAGTGTAGAAACCCCAAAAAACTCGGTTTCTTTGATTGTGACGCGCGGGCTAATCCCCACCCAGTGAAAAATCCTGTCACAATAAAATCAAGACTACCGAGAGACCAAGTGGGTATCGAACTCAAGCTACCGTCAGGACACTAAATCATTTAAAATTAAAGTTGGGGCGATGATCACCCCAATCATTCCCAAAACCTAGGTGTTGCCATGCGTAAAATTGTACTATTCATTGCATCTAGTCTGGACGGTTATATCGCCCGATCGAATGGCGATATTGATTGGCTGTTTACAGACCAAAATTACGGTTATAGTAAATTTTTAGATAGCATCGATACGGTTCTCATGGGTCGGAAAACTTACGAACAAGTTCTAACTTTTGGCGAGTACCCGTACCAGGAAAAAAAGAGTTATGTTTTTACGAATAATCTAGATTTTCAAGCTACTTCGGATGTCGAAGTGGTAACAAATTTAGAGAGTTTTGTCAATGATTTGCGCTTGCTTGAGGGAAAAAATCTTTGGTTGGTGGGAGGTTCTCTGCTGATTCGCGATTTCCTGAATCAAAATTTTGTTGACGAGCTAATTCTCTCGGTGCACCCGATTATTTTGGGCGAGGGAATTCCTTTATTTGTTAATCCGATAAATACTACAGCTTTGCAGTTAACTGGATGTCAGACATACAGTTCTGGCATGGTTCAGCTATCTTATGATGTCGCGACTTGAGGGCGATCGCAGCAGTTTGTGGGCTTTGGCTGCTATAAGATAGATATAGAAGCTGTATGAGGGAGAAATGGCTGCTAGAGATTTATTTCACGATGCTGTAAAAAAAGCGCTTCAGAAGGAGGAGTGGGAAATCACCGCAGATCGGCTGATCGTCAAAATTCAGGGTGTTAACTACCAGCCGGGAAGTCCCGGGCGTATATTCAGAGGGGATGAATCTGAGCGCTAAGCGAAGTACCCCGAATGA
>NZ_JAUBUB010000122.1:2966-17564 GCF_036705265.1 Microcoleus sp. B4-C2 | reverse complement strand
ATTAATAATTTATAACTCTGCAATTATACATTATTGGGCCAATTTTAGCAATCTTTTCCTATCATTCAACACTTCTGGTTCCGTCTAATACCCGCACCCGTCGTCCACACCATTGTTGTTCTATGGGAACTTCCTTTTCTAGGGCCTCTGCGACTATGGGTACTAACTGTTGAACGAGTTTTTCTGGTAGTCGCGAACTCGCTTTACTATATGCCCCGGTGTCTGAAGAAGGAGGCTTGGCTCTGGCTGCCCTGGGCCACGTACTCATCCGCTTCACGGCTTGACTTAAACTTTTGTCGGGATCGAGTACCTGGGATACCATCGCCCACAAGGTGACTACCGGTGTGTAGATGCTTTGGTAGTAGGTGATCTTCTCATTCGCTAGAAGCTCACCTACTAAGGAATCTGGCAGCAGCTTCTCCCAAGGTGAGGCAACGCTCTGCAAAAATTGTTGTTTGAGAATAGACGCACGGTTTGGCATAATGGAGAGAGATATTTTGGTTTGTAAGGCAATTATCTATGTATATCTTGCCTTACAGATTTTTTTTGGCTCACTTTTTCAGTGCCATTGGACTTTAGCTATTAGACAGGGAATTCATTCCCTGGCGGACTGGCGGCCCCACTAGCGCACTTGGCGGACTGACAGCTTAACTTGTCACCAATGCCCTGGGCCGTTTCCCTACGGGGTTCGATCGCGCGGTGTACTTCATAAACCTGGAATCTGCTATATCATCATTCACCAACCAAGGATTCAGTTAAATCGAGAATCTTCTCAAACTGAAACCTCGTCACCCAATTTCTGAGAGTTTGAAGCTCGAAAGCGTGAGATTCAGGAATCTCCTCAAGGAGTTGACAAACTAATTCCGCATCAGCGTCAATAGCTGCTTCATATAATTTTACTATCCATTCTTTTGACATCGATGCTAATAAATCAGTGAAATTTAACGGTTCTCCAGTCACATTAGAAGGGGGAGATGGTAGCTCTTGCTCCTGATAAATATAAAGGACGCCCAAATGTTTAGTCATGATGTCAAAGATGGCCTCTGTGTGGAACGGTTTTCGCACAAAATCATCACAACCAGCCGATAAAATAACTGCCTTTT
Organism: Microcoleus sp. B4-C2; assembly: GCF_036705265.1. NCBI lineage: Bacteria > Bacillati > Cyanobacteriota > Cyanophyceae > Oscillatoriales > Microcoleaceae > Microcoleus > Microcoleus sp. B4-C2. Next base: position 16,461 of record NZ_JAUBUB010000122.1, on the reverse strand, counting down.
CTTCTTCCCACACGCTAGCAGTAATAGCAATAACAGCAGTAGCTTGACCTTTGATAGTGCCTTTAATGCGTTTCGTGGCTTCATAACCATCCATAACGGGCATTCTCATGTCCATCCAGATCAGATGGGGTGAGTAGGAATCCCAAATTTCAAGCGCTTCAATACCGTTAGTCGCTTCTTGCACTTCAAAACCAACAGGTTTGAGGAGTTTAACTAACAGTTGCCGATTGTAATCTCGATCGTCCACCACGAGGATGCGATATTGGGGTTGGTTAGGCGCTAGGGCCACGACGCGACGACTTTGAGGTTGATTTTGAATTGTGCTGGCATCAGCGATGCCCACAGGAATGTCAAATTTAAATGTTGTACCCGTTGTGTCTTCTAAAAATTCCTTGAGAGGCATTCCAGGGGTGAAAGCTTTACCGTGACTAATGACTGTTATTTCACCTCCCATCAAGCGGACAAATTGACGGCTAATCGTCAGTCCTAATCCGGTTCCTTGCTGCAGTTTTTGACCGGATGCTGTTTGCACGAATGGTTTGAATAGATTCTCCATTTCCTCTACTGCAATGCCAATTCCCGTATCTTTTACTTCAAAGGTAATGGTTGTTGATTGTGGCTTGTTGGTTGTTTTAGTTTCGGCTTCTATTTGGGCTTTTACCTGTTGATTTTTTACTTGTAAATACACATTTCCCGAAGCGGTAAACTTAACGGCATTACTGATTAAATTAATCAGCACTTGCCGCAACTTAATTTCATCAGCGTAGATATATTTAGGAACATCGGCAGCACATTCAAATCGTAAGTCTAAGCTTTGATCGGTGGCTTTTAAGGCAAACATATCCTCGATTTCAGCTAATAAATGATGAAGATTCAAATTATTTTTAGATAGCGTCATGCGTCCTGCTTCAACTTTGGAAAGGTCAAGCACCTGATTAATTAGAGATAATAAATGCTCTCCACTGCGCTGAATGATGTTAAGGTTCTCTTTTTGTTCAGTTAACAGATTGGTATCCTGATTCATCAGTTGAGAAAAACCCAGAATGGCGTTCATGGGAGTTCGCAATTCGTGGCTCATGTTGGCAAGGAAAATGCTTTTGGCGAGGTTGGCGGCAACGGCTGCTTCTTTCGCTTGTTCGAGTTCTGCTTCAACTTTTTTGCGCTCACTAATCTCCTGTTCTAAGCGGACATTTTCGATCAGCGTTTTTTGTGCCTGCTTACGATCGCTAATATCTTGAAAAGCTGCGATCGCATATTCTACATTACCCGTGTCATCGAATATTGGCGTACTGGTTGATTCTACAGAAACAATCCGCTCGTTTTGATATAGTTCCAAGTCATCAGCCTGAGCTTTTTCACCGCCAAGCGATCGCACCAGGGGCAACTGTTCGACTGGATATATCTCCCCTGTCCCTGCCCGATAAACGCCATAGGTTTGCGATAGTCGATCGGTTTCCATTTTTGGTAAATCTTGAATATTCAGTAACTGCTGTGCAACTTGATTGGTGTAAATGATTTGTCCTTTGGCATCGTGAACGGAGATGCCTAGGGGAATAGCATTGAGGAATTTATTCAGGCGATTTTGCGTCGATTGTACTTGGGTGTAGAGTCTGGCGTTGGTAAGTGCGATCGCCGCTTGACTTGACAGCAGTTTAATTAGTTCCAGGCGATCGGGTGTAAAAACGCCATCTGCTAAATTATTTTCCAAGTAAACAATTCCAATTAATTGCCCTTGATTGATCAGAGGGGCGCACAGGATAGACTTGGGCTGCTGTGTTTTGATATAAGCATCTTGGGTAAATCTGCCTTCACGGGAAACATTGGTTTCAATCAATCCTTCCTGAGTCCTTTCAACATAGTGAATAATCGATAAAGGCAGGCAGGTTTCTATAGGAGTCGATTGCAAAACCATCACCTGATTTGAGTTAGCCTCACCTGAAGCTTCGACTCGCAGTTGTCCTTGAGACTCTAAAATTAGATAGCCAGTTTGTGCCCCGCAGCTTTCCAGCAGGATTCTCATCAAAGTCGTCAGGAGTTTATCCAACTCAATTTCACTGGCAATTGCCCCAGATGCTTTCATCAATGCTGCCAAATCCAGGGTTTCCCCTGAAATGCTGTTAGATGTATCAGACAGGCTGTTGCGCGATTTATCCGACAAATTGGCTTTCGTAAAACGCTTTAAAAGTTCTGGATACTGTTGTTTCAAATCAGTCATTTTAGCTGTTGCACCCCAACGTAAATAACAGTAGTAAGCATTTGTCATATAGGCTTGGGCAACTTGCTCTTTTCCCCAAGCGAGGTAGAATTTGGCAGCCAGTTCATTAGCCAAAGCCTCTTCGTTGATGTACTCATGTTCTTTGGCTAAGGCAATGGCGCGATCGTAGTAGTCGATCGCCCTAGCCTTTTCACCCAAAACTCGATGCCGCTCTGCCTCCACTAGATAGAATTTATGGAGGTGAGTCATCGGAGCTGAACTCGCCCATTTCTCGATCTTTTTCTGATTGGATTCAACCTTTTTCAGGATTTGTTTTTGCTCATATTTAGAAACATCAAAATATATAGCAAGATGAGTAAGGGAATTGTAAAAATGAGAAAGAGGAACAGATCCCACAGCACTGTTTATATTTTTTTCAACCAAGGCGGCATTTTCCAGGGCTTGCTGATAGTCTTGAAAAAGATAGCCGAGGTATAATTTAAAAAAATAGAGGGAATGACAAATATTTGTAGTATTCGCCGCCAAATGAATGGGCAGCATTTTTATTTCATCATAGCTTTCACCGATTAAACGGCACTTATCTTCAGCCCGACCCATTAAGTTCAATACGACCTGCCGCTGGAGTTGATTGTAATAAAAGAATGTTTCTTGATTGAATTGCCGGAAAGCGTTACTGTACATAGCCATCTCCCGTTCCAGCCTTGTCAGTTCCTTGCCCGCTACCAGGGAATAGTAGCAGTATGCGCCGGCTGAAAAAGTCGCATATTCTAAATCTCCGGTTTCCCGTCCAATCAAGTAAGCATCTAGCAAAGGGGTTAAGCTTTCCCTAATATGCTCGTGCCAATGTCTAATAAAGTAATTAAAGATAAATAATGTCCGAGATTTAAGTTTTGTTGCCTTGAATTTATCGACTAACAAGAGAGCAAGTTTCCCAAATAGATAGCCGGAGTTAACATCGTTTACGACTTCTCCAGAAAGAATTAGTCCGTAGGTAGAATAAGCATAGGATGACACCGGAGTATTACCATATTTTACTGATAAATTAACCTGTTTAAACACGATCAGCGGAAACAATTCTGGTGTGGCAAAATAGGCAGCAGAAAGCATAATTGATAGGATACGCATGGCGGCTATCTTGTCAGGATCGGTCATTTCTGGCAGGTCTATCAAGTCCTCGATTCGTTTCCCTGCTAGCCCGATCTTTGTCCTGGCGAGTGCAATGATAATATCTAATTTATTTGGCTTCTTGGGAAAGCTAATCCCCAACAGCTTTAATACTGAAAGTGCCGTCTCTATCGCTTCTAACGGTTTGTTTTGTGCTGTATAGGCTTGAATCTTGACTTCATAGACTTTCACTTTGTCCAGCAATGAAGTAGCTTGTTGAAACACAAGGTCAGCCAATTTTTCCATTTCCTCAACGTGGCCACTCAAGATAGCAGCTTCTACTGTTTCCACATATAGTGCTAGACTTAGGTCATACTGACGAAGCCAACTATCTGCACTCAGGCAATTTATACCAATGCTTAAGTAATTCCAGGCCGGTTTCCAAGCTGCTGATGCCTTCGCTTTTTTGCCAGCAATTAGATTTAATGGAGCAAGTTTATCTTTTTCTAACTGAACATCAATTGTTTCAATACGGAAGTTGAGCTGATTGACAATATCAAAAATCTTTTGTTGGAGTACCTGTGGTGGTGTATTTTGTAACAACAGTTGCCCGACTTTCCAGTGAACCGCTTGCTTGTCGTGTGGGGGAATTAGGGAATAGGCGGCTTGCTGGATGCGATCGTGAGCAAATTTATAAGTAATTTTTAAGTCATTCGCCTCTCGGTTTGTTTTCAGGAATTTGTAATCATCTCCAAGGGGTAATATCAATCCTGCTTGAATAGCATTCCATAATTCATCAGCCGTTTCTTTTTGAGAAGTTTCATTAATAATTGAAAGTGTTTCTAAATCAAATTGGTTGCCAATGCAAGCGGCTAATCGTAAAACTTTTTGTGCTGAATCTGATAATGTTTGAATTTTATCTGCCATGAACTCAACAACGTTATCAGTAATATTCCTAGTTATAATTTGCTCTAAATCCCAATACCAAGCCCCAGCATTAGTATCAAATTTAAGCAATTGCTCGGTATAAAGTGACTTGAGAAACTCTTTGATAAAAAACGGATTTCCTTGTGTTTTTTGCCAAACTAAATCGGCTAATTTTTGCGCCTGGATGCTATCGGTTTTCAGCGTATCCGCAATGAATTCATTAACCTGCTTTAAATTTAGGGGTGAAACGGAGAGATGATTAATTACAACTCCCTGCTTTTTCATCTCAGATAAAGTCAGCATTGCAGGATGACTTGCAGAGACTTCGTTATCTCGATAAGCTCCAATTACAAACAGATATTGAGTAGTAAAATCGGTCATGATCAACTGGAGCAATTGCAACGTAGCGCTGTCTGTCCACTGAAGGTCGTCTAGAAATAGGACGAGGGGATGTTCTTTTTGGCAAAAAACTTGAATAAAATTTTGAAAAGCTAAATTAAACCGATTTCGTGCTTCTGTTGCAGGTAATTCTGGGACGGGATTCTGTTTGCCAATAATCAGTTCCACTTCGGGGATGACATCAATAATAATTTGTCCGTTGATTCCTAATGCACGTCGAATCTTTTCTCGCCAATGTTGTAATTGGGGTTCAGTTTCGGTGAGCAATTGTCGCACCAATTCTTGGAAGGCAGCGACTAAAGCTTGATAGGGAATATCGCGTTGCAACTGGTCAAATTTACCTGCAATAAAGTAGCCGCTTTTTTGAGTGATGATCTTATACAGTTCCTGAACTAAAGCTGATTTCCCAATACCAGAGTATCCCGAAATTAGCATGAGTTCAGTTTGTGTCTCTACGGGCCGATTTTGTGACTTAGTTGTGCTTGGGCTACTCAGGTTATTTGCTAAACCAGCCCCTACCTGTTTTTCTTGTCTCGACGCTACACGATCAAATGCACTCAATAAGGACTCAATCTGTGATTCTCTCCCGTACAGTTTTTGAGGGAGTTGCAATTGAGGATAAATATCTTGGTATCCCAAGGAAAAAGCTTGAAATTTACCAGTTCTAAATTGAGCGAGACAAGTTTTTAAATCTGCGTTGATTCCCCAAGCACTTTGATATCTATCTTCCGCCATTTTGGCCATTAACTTCATGACAATTTCTGAGACAGTCAATGGAATTTCTGGATTATTTTCATGAGGTGGAGTGGGTTGTTTTGCAATATGGCAATGGACTAACTCAAGTGCATCAACGGATTCAAAAGGCAACTGGTTGGTTAGCAGTTCATAGAAAGTAACGCCAAGAGAATAAAAGTCAGTGCGATAGTCTAGTGAGCGATTCATCCTGCCTGTTTGTTCTGGAGACATATAAGCCAATGTCCCTTCTAGAAGATTAGGACTTTTGAGGCTGGGATTCTCTTGGGATAGGATGGTAGATAAGCCAAAGTCAATAATTTTTAATTGTCCAGTTTGAGGATTCAAGACAATATTAGATGGATTGATATCTTTGTGAATGACATTTTTTTGATGAACTTTGCCTAACGCATCTGTGATTTGGATGGCTAGGTGGAGAAACTCTGGTAATGCCAAGGGACGGCCATCCAGCAGGATTTTTAAGGACTCTCCTCCAAAATCTTCCAACAACATGAGTTGTGTGTTATCGTATTTTCGCAGTTCGTAGGCTTTAATCGTTTCCTCTAGGTTGAGAAGGCGAGTGATTTCGTATTCTTGCTGATAGCGGTAGAGTTCGGCTGGGGTGGGGTAATCCTCTTTGAGGAGTTTCAAAATCAAAGGTTGCTGATTTGATTTGAGGATGCCTCGGTATACGAGGGAATTAGCACTTTCGTAAATCTGGCTGACAATTGTGATATCGGGCAGTGAAATCATGTTGGGAATTATTGCTGCCTAAAAAAGTTGAGTATACAAATAAATATAACATGGGGAGGAGCGGGTGAGAGCAACAGTAAACTCGCTGCGAATATACATCCTTGCCTTACACCCCCCACAACTCCGGATCTTTTATTATTGCTTTTTTGCTCTGGACTTACTTACGCTATATGTATGGTACAAGTGTACTGGCACTTGAAGCGTCTAGCTATTGTACGATCGCCAAAAATAAAAATTTTCGTAACGGGCAATAATTAATGATAAAATAGCTTAAGGATTAAGTTACCCAATTGTGGTTATCTGACAGCAATTCACTTTAATGCTCGATCGAGTGCGTGCAGCTATGCGAATCGGTAAAATCTTACAAAATTTTCTGCTTTTCACAATAGCGTTACTTTTCGCAGTATCGCTGTTAATTAAAGTTACTAAATTTCACAATTATTTCGGCATCAACCGCGCCGATACTGAAGTAAAAGTTGTTGCCCTCACCTAGGACGACGGGCCCTATCCTCCCTATACAAATCAGCTTTTAGATATCTTAGACCGCTATCAAGTTAAAGCAACTTTTTGTGAAATCGGCCGCAATATTGAGAAACATCCAGAAATGGTGAAAATGATTGTCGCGAGGGGAGATGAGTTGGCAAACCATTCCTACTCTCACAAATCGCATTTGCCATCCTGCTCTGGCTGCAAGATAATCTAATTGAGTCATTAAAGCTGGAACTAAAGCTGCCCGAAACTGCACCGGCACAGTAGAGTTACTAGCAATTTTTTTAACCAGTTCCAGCAGCAAAACGAGGTTGTCGGTGGCTTCCGGGAGGCGAGAACCGGGGAGAAGGGCGATCGTCCGAACTCCGGGTGTTAACTGCAAATCTTTGCCCGTAGAATTGAGGTTGTCCATGACAGGATTGCCAACAAACAGAGCTTTCTTTAAACCCTGTTGGTTTAAGTCAGCAGCAGTCAAAGCATCTCTAGTAAAAACCGCCAGACATTTCTCTGAGCAAAGCAACTGCCACAAGATTAAACCCAAATTGACTCGCCCCTCGTAATAACTAGAAGGGGCAGAGAGAAAAATTATATAGGGGCGGTTGCTGGCATGGGCGATCGCCCCGGCGACAATATCCCCAGTGGCCACCACCAAATCGCAGCGGCGCGAATGCGTCCAAACAGCTTGCAATTGCTGCCAAGTCAAAGCAATCAGCCCCGCCCCAATATCTTTGAGGAAAAACAGGGGATTCATGTAAAAAACTCCCCCAGACGGCATTTGACTGGTGGGCCCAATAATTGGCACGGTCGATCGGCGGTAAGCAGCCCCGTCAATCGATTTTAGATTTTAGATTTTAGATTTTAGATTGACTTGCGCGAGATAAATGCGGGGGCTTGAGGATTTTCGATTTTGGATTGATTCCACGGATAAATCACGTGGCGGGTACCACCTTTGAAATTCGTGGTCACCGACAACCGGCATCGCCGAAACATCAACATCCGCGCCAGATACTCTCAAAGCTTTGAGAATTTGACAGTTAATCGCGTCTTCCCCGTGCCCGTTGCTGAGGAAAAGTATCCCCTTCGATTTCATATAATCAGAATACAATCAGAATCAGTGCCGAGCTTTTTTTAAAGACAGCCGTGCGATAGCTAAACTCGGGCGGGCTAACTTTTTGTTAGTCTAATTTAAATACATTGTGGAAGTGAAACAGCGTGAATATTGAAATTGGGCGGGGCAAAAGCGCTCGCAGAGCTTACGGCATAGATGAAATTGCGCTTGTACCCGGACAGCGCACCCTCGATCCGAGTTTGGCAGATACCAAGTGGCAGATTGGCGGGATCGATCGAGAAATCCCGATCATCGCCAGCGCCATGGATGGAGTAGTCGATGTCCGCATGGCGATTTTGCTGTCGGAATTGGGAGCAATGGGCGTGCTCAACCTAGAAGGAATTCAAACCCGCTATGCCGACCCCCAGCCAATATTAGAGCGCATCGCCAGTGTGGGGAACCACGAATTTGTTTCCCTGATGCAGCAACTCTATGCCGAACCCATCAAGCCAGAATTAATTGACCTGAGAATTAAAGAAATTAAAGCTGGAGGAGGGATTGCCGCCGTCAGCGGTACACCGGCTGCTGCGAGCAAATACGGCCGGGCGGTTGCTGAATCGGGAGCCGATATATTTTTTGTGCAAGCAACAGTAGTCTCGACAGCTTTCCTTTCCCCTGAAGCGATCGCACCTCTAGACTTAACTAAATTCTGTCAAGAGATGCCGATCCCAGTAATTTTGGGCAACTGCGTCACCTACGAAGTCGCCCTGAATTTAATGAAAACTGGCGCTGCGGGCATTCTCGTGGGCATTGGGCCGGGGGCTGCTTGCACATCTAGGGGCGTATTGGGTGTCGGCGTTCCCCAAGCCACAGCGGTAGCAGACTGCGCCGCCGCGCGGGACGACTACTATCGCGAAACTGGCAAATACGTGTCGGTGATTGCTGACGGCGGTTTAATTACCGGCGGCGATATCTGCAAGTGCATTGCCTGCGGTGCCGATGCAGTAATGATTGGTTCGCCCTTTGCCAGGGCCGCCGAAGCTCCTGGCCGCGGCTTTCACTGGGGGATGGCGACTCCCAGCCCGGTTTTGCCGCGCGGCACTCGCATTCGCGTGGGGACTACGGGTACTGTGGAGCAAATTTTGCGGGGGCCTGCGGTGCTAGATGACGGTACGCACAACTTGCTCGGAGCTCTGAAAACTAGCATGGGCACCTTGGGCGCTAAGGATCTTAAGGAGATGCAGCAGGTGGAAGTGGTAATTGCTCCTTCTCTGCTGACTGAGGGTAAAGTCTATCAAAAAGCTCAGCAGTTGGGCATGGGTAAGTAGATTTACTGATCGAATACCAGCATACCTTGACAAAATTTGTTCCACAGTCTCGAAATTTACAGAATATTGTGGAATTATCGAGAAGGAGATGTCACAATAGAAGAAGCGGAGACGCATGTTTCCGTTCACTCCTCACACCACACTCCGCCCGGACTACTGTTCGGGCGGTTCCTTTTTTGCCGGAAATCTTGGCTCTTGCTTACTAGATACACAACTGAGGCTTTTACCTCCGGAGAGGGGGAGAGGGGGAGAGGGGGAGAGTCTGGGGGTGGGAGAATTTTTTTTCTACATAAGTGCATTCTGCCTTGGGAAACATCAGTGCCTTGTTCCTTCAGGAATGAGAATTAAATAACTTCCACTCTTGAAAGTGGGATGGGCTCTTATAGCCCGTCCAAAAAAGACGGGCTATAAGAGCCCATCCCACAATAACAATTAAAATTGTAAGTTATTTAATTCGCGATCCTCAGAAACCTTGTGCCTTCTTCCTTCTACCGTCTTCCCTCTTCCTTCTTCGTTCAGAAGCCTTCTCTTGAAATCGTTGACCGAAAGCAGACTCAGGACTGGTGAAATAAAAAACCTGTATCCGAGGAAACTTGCCGAACGTATTTATCCGTGGGGTCAATGCTTCAATTCTAAAATCTAAAATCTAAAATCTAAAATCTAAAATCTAAAATCGATTGACGCAAGTGGTTACACTTTTTGCTAGACTTGTTATCCGAGAAATAGTATTTACAAGGATGGCTAGGGATGTCAGCAGCCGCGCAAGTAACCGACTCTACCTTTAAGCAGGAAGTGCTCGATAGCGAAGTTCCAGTTCTAGTGGATTTTTGGGCTCCCTGGTGCGGGCCCTGTCGGATGGTGGCGCCCGTCGTAGACGAAATTGCCCAGCAATATGAAGGGCAGGTCAAGGTAGTAAAAGTTAATACCGACGAGAATCCTAACGTCGCCAGCCAATACGGTATCCGCAGCATTCCGACGCTGATGATATTTAAGGGCGGTCAACGTGTGGATATGGTAGTTGGGGCAGTTCCGAAAACTACTCTGGCCAACACTCTGGAAAAGTACATTTAACTGAACTGCGAGGGGTTTCGCGCTGTTCTTTGTGGGCCGCGAAAGCTAACTCGCTTCAGAACCGGGGCTAAGCTACGGGAAAAGTTATTAGTACCCAGCAGAGCAATTTGCTGGTGGCTATTGGCTTCTAACTTTGGCTTGCCCCTTAATTTTTAGTCGCGACAATTTGTTACCGTTTCGGAAAAATTCATGATTCCTTCTGGGTATGGTCAAGGTTTTGAGTCTCTCCAAGCTGAAGTGATGGAGTTGCTCGATCGCTTGCCAAAGTTGAAGCACTCTGAGTGGATCGAACGATCGCTCTCTACTATAGTGCAAATGGCCGGAGAGGATCTCGATCGGCTAGACTGGAAAATTATTGCGGCGTCGCTCCGAGATATGGAGAACGCTTTTGAGATGTTTTATCCTTACCGCCACGTTCGCAAAATTGTGATTTTTGGTTCGGCGAGGGTGTCACCGCAATCTGTAGAATATTTGATGGCCAGAGACTTTGCGCGGGCGATGGCCCAGCAGGGTTTTATGGTGATTACTGGCGGCGGCGGGGGAATTATGCAGGCGGGGAACGAGGGGGCGACTGCTGAAGGTTCTTTTGGGCTGAACATTCAGTTACCTTTTGAGCAGAGTTCTAATCCTTTCATTGCCGGCGATCCCAAATTGCTCAATTTTAAATATTTTTTCACTCGTAAGTTATTTTTTCTCCGGGAGAGCGATGCTTTGGCTCTGTTTCCGGGCGGTTTTGGCACTCTGGACGAGGCTTTTGAGTGTCTGACTTTGACTCAAACTGGCAAGTTCGGGCCGGCTCCTTTGGTATTGATCGATCGACCCGGAGGAGATTATTGGCACGATTGGAATTATTTTGTGCAAAAACAATTGCGGGGCCGGGGCTTGATTTCAGTCAACGATCGCAGCCTGTATACGATTACTGACGATGTAAATGTCGCTTGCGAGGCGATCGGTAGTTTTTATCTGGTTTATCACTCCTGCCGCTACGTGCGCGAAAAACTGGTAATTCGTTTGAAAACAGAGCTTTCTGAGGAGAATGTCGATCGGCTAAATACTGATTTTAGCGATATTGTTGTCACCGGAAAAATTGAAAAAAGTCAAGCTTTGGAACCGGAAATAGGAGATGCAACTTTCGATATGCCGCGCCTAGTTTTGCATTTCAACCAGCGGGATTTAGGGCGGCTTTATCAGCTAATTGCTACAATCAATCAAATGGGTGCAGCTTCGCCGGCTGCGGCGCATCCAGAAAAAAAGTAGTTATTAGTCAACAGTCAACAGTCATTAGTCATTAGTCATTAGTCATTAGTCATTAGTCATTAGTCATTAGTCATTAGTCATTAGTCTGTTGGGGCGGGTTTCACGAGAAATATTTCTAACTTACTCAGGGGATAAATAAACCCGCCCCTCTGATGGAGATAAATTTGACCACGAATTTCAAAGGTTGTACAAACCCCCGCATTTATCCGTGGAATCAATCCAAAATCGAAAATCGAAAATCCTCAAGAAAGAGCATTTATCTCGCGCAAGTCAATCTAAAATCTAAAATCTAAAATCTAAAATCTAAAATCTAAAATCTAAAATCGATTGACTACTAACTCAAAATGCTAGACCTGCTGCTAATTGCAATTTTGGGATTTCTCGGCAGTTTCGGTCACTGCGCGGGGATGTGCGGCCCGCTGACAATGGCGTTTTCTCTTTCTAATTCCGGCAACGATAAATTAGCTGCTTTCCGCTTTCATTTGCTGCTAAATTTGGGGAGAATTGCTGCTTACGCTTTGGTTGGTGCAGCAATTGGCGGAGTGGGTTCGGTGTTAATTGCGGGCGGACTTTTAGCAGGTACGGGTAGCGAATTGCGACGGGCGATCGCACTTCTGACGGGTACGATGCTGATTTGGTTCGGAGTAATGCAAATTAAACCGAACTTGCTGCCGGGATTGCCGCTGTTGCACCCAATGTCGCACGATCGAGTCGGACAAGCAATGAGCAAGCTTTCGGCACAAAAAAACTGGTGGGTGCCGATTGGTTTGGGTTTGCTTTGGGGTTTGATTCCCTGCGGTTTCCTCTACGCGGCGCAGATTAAGGCGGCGGAAACCGGAAATCCGGTTTTGGGTGCGGCAACGATGCTGGCTTTTGGACTCGGCACCTTGCCAACTATGCTGGGAGTGAGTTTTTTTGCTGGCAGATTGAGCGCGGACAAGCGCAGTCAACTGTTTCGGATGGGTGGTTGGGTGACAGTGGCGATCGGGATTCTTACCTTGCTGCGAACCGATGAAATGGTTGATTTTACGGGCCACGCAGCGCTGCTGTGCTTGATGCTAGCACTGTTGGCGCGTCCGGTGAGCAAGTTTTTACCGCAACTGTTGCGCTATCGCCGCGCCTTGGGTGTGGGCGCGTTTGTCCTAGCAGTCGCCCACACGTTTCATATGCTGGATCATACGCTGAAATGGAATTTTGACGCGCTATCTTTTATGTTGCCACAGCATCAGTTGGGAATGGCGGCTGGGATGCTGTCGCTGCTGTTGATGTTGCCGGCGGCGGTTACAAGTTGCGATCGTATTCAAAACTATTTAGGCAAAATGTGGCGAATCCTTCACCTGTTAAGCGTTCCAGCTTTCTTGTTGTGCGCTGTACACGCGGCACTCATCGGTTCCCACTATCTCGGCGGTTTTGAATGGAAGTTGCACAATCAACTGCTGACAGCCGTGTTAGCGGTGGTTGTGGTGTTAGTTATGTTTGTGCGATCGCGCTTGTTTTGGTCAGTTTTATCACTAGAAAATTTCTATGTTTCGCCTGTCAAACAAAAGTAAAACTTTAGGATTGTTAGTTTTTTTGGGATTCCTAATTGAAGCAGCAATTCCCAGTGCGCCCCAGTTCAACTCGATTTCTGTTTTAGCGCACGAAGTCGAAGTATCGGGAGATGTCGCCGCTACCTTTCACCTCGAACCCAACCACAATCCCCGCGCCGGACAGCCTGCGAAAGTGTGGTTTGCCCTAACTCGCAGGGGCGGTCAAATTATCCCACTAGAGCAGTGTAATTGCAGATTAGCAGTTTATCCTAAAAATCGTAAAGAGGGGGATAAGCCGCTGATGCAGCCGCTTTTAACCGCCATATCTGCCGAGAAATATCAAGGGATTCCGGGAGCTGATATCGTGTTTCCCAAGGCTGGAATTTACGAACTTGAATTGAGCGGAACAGCCAAAAACAAAGCTAATTTTAAACCCTTTAAACTGACTTATACAGTCACGGTTCGCTAAGATAATATTTCCATCACCGAACATAAATCTTGTAGGGGCTGGTTCACCGAAAATAAATGCCTAAAACCCACAATCTCATAAACCCGCCCCCACCCAACTAAGATAATATTTCCATCACCGAACATAAATCTTGTAGGGGCTGGTTCACCGAAAATAAATGCCTAAAACCCACAA
>NZ_JAUBUB010000122.1:0-2866 GCF_036705265.1 Microcoleus sp. B4-C2 | reverse complement strand
TCTCATAAACCCGCCCCCACCCAACGACAAAGCAGAATCTACCTATCTTAACATACAAAAAAAATACAACCGAAATCTGTATAAAACCTTAAAAGTTGCCAACTCTACAAAATGTCATAAATTTTTACACTACATTATAACCAGTGTCCATTATGTAATTTGTGCAAGCTAACCTCTTTTGAACTGAGCAAAGGATATAACGATGGATATCTTATCTAACACCGTGGCGCTATCACGGATGCAATTTGCGCTAACCGCCATATTCCATATGCTGTGGCCAGTTCTGACTACGGGAATGGGAATTTATCTGGTAATTGTTGAAGGAATGTGGCTGAAAACTCGCAATCCTGACTACTACCATCACGCTCGTTTTTGGTCTAAACTCTACGTCCTCAACTTCGGTATTGGAGTAGCTTCAGGCATTCCGATGGAATTTCAGTTTGGCACGAATTGGGCACCATTTTCCGAAGCAGTTGGTGACTTTTTTGGCAGCATTTTAGGATTTGAAGCTTCAATGGCATTTATGCTAGAAGCCGGCTTTTTAGGCATTATGCTGTTTGGTTGGGAGCGCGTTCACCCGATCGTCCATTATTTCGCTACAATCATGGTAGCCTTCGGCGCTAACCTATCCACAGTATGGATTTTAGTCGCTAACTCTTGGCTGCAAACTCCTGCAGGCGGAGAAATGGTCAATGGCAAGTTTATTGTCAGCGATTACTTTCAAGCAATTATGAACCCGTTCGCATTAAACAGCATTCTCCATATGTTTTTTGCGACGTTAGAAACTTCGCTGTTTGTCATTGGGGGAATTAGCGCTTGGTACATTCTCAATCAGCGCAACCAAGCCTTTTTTTCCAAATCTTTAAAAATTGCCATAGCCACCGCCATCGCCGTTGCACCTTTGCAGATATACATCGGACATTTAAGTGCCGAACAAGTTTATCACTACCAACCCACTAAATTAGCAGCAATCGAAGCTAAGTGGGAAACTTCACCAGCGGGAGAGTCAGCCGATTGGACTTTGCTAGCTTTACCTAATGAAAAAGCCCAAAAAAATGACTGGGAAATTAGCGTACCCAACGGCTTAGGATACGTTCTGGAATTCAAACAAAAACTCTCCGAACCCGTACTCGGATTGAAGGAATGGAAGCCAGAAGATAGACCCCGGATGGTGGGTTTAATCTACTATTGTTTCCGCATCATGTCCGGGATTGGATTCTTCTTTTTAGGACTGATGCTGTTCAGTATAATTCAGTGGCTGCGAGGCAAACTTTCTGCTGAAAATATCGCCAGTCAACCTTGGTTGATGCGCGCTTGGGTATTAGCTGCTCCCCTGGGATATATTGCTGTAGAATCCGGTTGGATTGTGCGCTGTGTCGGCAGACAACCGTGGGCTTTATACGGGCAAATTCGCACTGCTGATGGGGTGTCCAACATCCCCGCCAGCAATGTTTTAACTTCTCTCAGTTTCTTTGCAGTTATTTACAGCTTTTTGTTTGTTTGTGCCTTGTATTTTGGCAGCAGAATTATCCGCCAAGGGCCTAATTTAACTCTGCCGGTACCGGGATTAGACAATGAACCTGCAATCGAAACTCAACCCGCAGAACACATTCCCGATCAACGTCCCGTAGAAGCACAACAATAGGAGATTTTATGCAAGCTTTGGAGCATTTTCTCCCGCAAGTTTGGTTTGTAGTTTTGGCTTTGTTTCTCCTGCTATATGTCATGCTAGACGGTTTTGACTTAGGAGTAGGAATCCTGTCTCTGACTGCTTCCGACGAGGAACGCCGGGGCATTTTAATGACGAGTTTGGGCAACGTTTGGGATGCGAACGAAACTTGGCTGGTGTTGATGGGAGGCGCTTTATTTGGCGCATTTCCCCTCGCTTACGGCACGATTTTAACAGCGCTGTATATACCAATTTGCATGATGCTTTTTGGTTTGATATTTCGGGCTGTAGCCTTTGAATTTCGCGAGCATTCTAATCGCAAATTATTCTGGAATTATGCCTTTGGTGCGGGCAGTTTTTTAGCAGCTTTAGCTCAAGGATTTGCCTTGGGTGCTGTGCTCGAAGGCATTGCGGTTGATGAAGCCGGTCATTTTGTGGGTTCTACTTGGGATTGGCTGGATTGGCGATCGATCTTGGTTGCTTTGACGCTGATTCAAGGCTATGTTTTGATCGGTTCAACCTATCTAATTATGAAAACGGAGGGCGAACTGCAAACAAATCACTATCGCACGGCTAAAATTGCGGCGGTGACAACTTTAATCGGAGCGATTTTAATTACGATCGCCACTCCGATTTTTTACGAAAGTGCTAGATCCAGGTTGTTTGAGAAACCGCTAGTTTATGTTTTTGCCACAATTCCTTTGCTGGGAGTGCTGTTGGTAGGACTGTTGCTGAAAAGTCTCGCCAGCAAAGAAGAACGCACGCCGTTTATCTGGACAATTCTGATTTTTTTGCTGACTTTCATCGGCTTGGGCTTGATTGTTTTTCCATACATTATTCCCTCAAAAATCACGATTTACCAAGCTGCTGCTTCGCCCAGCGCCCTGGTATTTATGATTGTGTTCATCGGCTTTCTGATCCCGATTATGATTTTTTACAACATCTACAATTATGTTGTGTTTCGGGGTAAGGTTGTCGGCGGTCACTACGGGGAATAAAGCATAATACAACCGCAAATGTAGGCAAATATACGCAGATAGTATCAAGTTTATATCCGGGTTTATCTGCGTATATTTGTGGTTAAAAAATACAAATTATTGTTTTCTGATACCATCAGAACTTAGGAGCGCGAATTAAATAACTTACAATTTTAATTGTTATTGTGGGATGGGCGTCCCGCCCGTCCAAAAAGGACGG
>NZ_JAUBUB010000121.1:0-17630 GCF_036705265.1 Microcoleus sp. B4-C2 | reverse complement strand
AACTGCTGAGTCTTTTGGGTTTGAGCTAGTTGCTAAAACTCCACAGTTAGATTGAGTTTCTTAGGAGGACTTTCGCTTTGAGGCAGGGGTTTCAACCCCTGCCGGACTGTGGGTTTGACGTTAAGTTGACACGAAGCAGGACACGGCAATCCCGTGTCCCTACAAAAAACCCAGACTAACCCAACCCTTCAACTAACAGATTGCGAGCACTTTCCAACGCTTCCTGCAACTTACTTGCATCGCGTCCCCCAGCTTGCGCCAAATTCGGCCGCCCGCCGCCTTTTCCGCCGCAAATTTGAGCAATTCCCCCGATAAACTTGCCAGCTTGCAATCCTTTTTTATTGACTTCAGGACTAAAAGCAGCCACCAAACTTACCTTGTCCGGTTCAGGAATTGATGCCAAAACAACCGCAGCATTTCCTAACTTTTGCTGCAATCTTTCCGCCGCAGTTTTCAGCGCTTCCGTATCCACATCACCCAGTTGAGCTACAA
The DNA here is from genome assembly GCF_036705265.1 of Microcoleus sp. B4-C2. NCBI lineage: Bacteria > Bacillati > Cyanobacteriota > Cyanophyceae > Oscillatoriales > Microcoleaceae > Microcoleus > Microcoleus sp. B4-C2. The sequence goes on along the minus strand of NZ_JAUBUB010000121.1, from coordinate 17,138 downwards.
TGATTTTGAATTCGCCGATAGCCTCAGCCGCACTCAGCAACTGGTCGGATTTCGCGATCGCCAATTCCGACTTCACAGCAGCCAAATGTTTCTGAGTATCCTTCAACTCATTCTGCAAATTAGTAATCCGGTTCGGCAATTCTTCAGGCTTCGCCTTAAATCGATCGCCCAAATCGCGCACCACCTTATCCCGCACATTCAAATAGTCTAAAACAGCTTGACCGGAAACCGCTTCAATCCTGCGAGTTCCCGCCGCTACCCCCGCTTCGGAAACAATCTTAAACAGCCCGATTTCTGCGGTATTGCTGACGTGAGTTCCGCCGCACAATTCCATCGAAACGCCGGGAAAATCGATAACCCGCACCACGTCGCCGTACTTCTCGCCAAACATCGCAGTCGCGCCTTTTTCTCTCGCAAGGGCGATCGGCATTTCTGCAACTTCCGCAGCGTGGGCCTCAGCAATCCAACTATTAACTAAATCCTCAATTTTCTGCAACTCTTCTGCTGTGACAGCGCGCGGAGAATTGAAATCAAACCGCAATCTCTCAGACGATACCAGCGAACCAGCTTGCGAAATCGAATCGTCCACAATTTTCCGCAAAGCTGATTGTAATAAGTGAGTTGCTGTGTGGTTAGCCTGAACTCTGCGGCGACCGCTATTGTCAATTTTCGCAGTAATACTGTCGCCAACTTTCAGCGTTCCCCGTTCCACAAAGCCGAAATGCACGAAGAAATCCGATTCCTTCTTCACATCATCAACTCTTACTAACAAACCATCACCATTATCTCCGCTTTTCAAATAACCTTTATCCCCAATTTGTCCGCCGGATTCAGCATAAAACGGCGTTTGGTTCAAAACAACTTGTACCTCAGTTCCGGCGGCGGCTTCCTCCACCGATTTGCCGTCAACCAAGATAACTTCCACCTCAGCTAAACTCGACAATTCAGCATAACCGACAAACTCAGTTCCTTGGATTGTTTCAGCCAACTTATCCAAAGAACCCTGCACAGTCAAATCGATTGTTTGACGAGCATCTTTAGCGCGAGTTTGCTGTTCCTTCATCGCCACTTCAAAGCCGTCCAAATCCACAGTAATTCCCTGTTCCTCAGCAATTTCTTGAGTTAGTTCTAAGGGGAAACCGTAGGTATCGTAAAGAGTGAAAGCATCTTGACCAGAAATCTCTATTGTGGGGAGTAGGGGTTGGGCATCTTGCCCGCCCCCAGAAACCGACAGGCGAGACGCCTGTTCCACAAGAGCTTTTTTGAGAATTTCCTCCAGCAGCTTCTCTCCGCGTTCCAAAGTCTTGAGAAACTGCGCCTCTTCCCTTGCCAATTCCGCCTTAATTTGAGCTTCCCGCCGCCGCACGTTGGGATAAGCTGCTTCCGAAAGGCCGATCGCACTTTCAGACACCCGCACCGTAAATTCGCCCTGAATTCCAATCAGTCGCCCGTGGCGCACTACCCGGCGAATCAACCGGCGCAAAATGTAACCCCGACCAACATTCGACGCGCGAATTTCGTCCGCAATCATGTGCACCACAGCCCGAATATGGTCGCCAATTACTTTCAGCGAAACCTTGACTTTTTCATCGCTATTGTGGTAATCAATCCCGGCAATTTCCGCCGCCGATTGGATGATCGGAAAAATCAAATCTGTTTCGTAATTATTGGGGACTTTCTGGAGGATTTGCGCCATCCGTTCCAGTCCCATGCCAGTATCAATATTTTGATTTTGCAGCGGTGTTAAATTGCCCTCTGCATCCTTATTGTACTGCATGAAAACCAGGTTGTAGAATTCGATAAACCTGCTATCATCTTCGAGGTCAATATTGTCGCCTCTTTCTGGGTGAAAATCATAGTAAATCTCGGAACACGGGCCGCAGGGGCCTGTCGGGCCGGATTGCCAGAAATTGTCATCTTCTCCCATGCGCTGAATGCGATCGCCCGGAATGCCAATTTCATCGCGCCAAATCGCAAAAGCTTCGTCATCTTCTCGGAAAACACTAACAACCAAATTCGACGCTGGTAAACCGAAAACTTCCGTGGAAAGTTCCCACGCCCAGGCGATCGCCTGTTTCTTGAAATAATCCCCGAAACTGAAATTACCCAACATCTCAAAAAACGTGTGGTGGCGGGCGGTGCGGCCGACGTTTTCGATGTCGTTGGTGCGGATGCACTTTTGAGAAGTCGTGGCGCGCGGTGATTCGGGGGTGCGCTGTCCGAGAAATATCGGCTTGAATTGTAGCATTCCGGCGATCGTCAGCAACACCGTCGGATCTTCTGGCACCAAAGAAGCACTCGGTAAGATTTTATGTCCTCGCTGGGCATAAAAGTCGAGGAATGTTTGGCGGATTTGGCTACCACTGAGAAACTTAGGAGAAATAGTCATGACAAGAACTGTTAAGAATGTAAAGATGTAGCAACAATAGAATTTATAGGACTTTTGCACGGGTGTCCAGAAACCGGGTTTTTCAACCAAAATACTTGCTTGAAATCCTCAATCTCGGTGAAAAAACCCGGTTTCTTTGTGGGCGAGTGCGTGAGTGCCAACTTACATCTATTTGGATATTCATATCATTATACTTAGTAATGTAAAGACCTATCAAGTTTTGCAAATAGTGCTTTACTCCTCGGAAAGCTCATGCTAACTTAATAATAGACACCGGGACAGGAAGAGAAAGGAGGTCGCTATATTTAGAAAGAAAGTTCGAGGATATAGACATGGTGTCTCCGGTCTAGATTCCCAGGCGCAGCAGAAATTAACCGAACACAACTTGAAATAGTGGCGAACTGCCGATCGAGCAGTCAAGCCAAACCGCAGTCGAGTCAGACGTAGTTGTAGTTGCGGATTAACAGTAAAGCTGCACAAGTTGTAAACCCTAGTAAGTAAAAGTTCTCCACCGGAAACACATCTCGTTTGTTAGAAAAAACAAAGCTCTCATATTATTGGGTCTGATCGCTGTCGATCGGGCCCTATGAATTTTTATAGGGCGATCGCAGGATTCGAGGATTCGAGGGGGAGAGCTCGGCCGAGTTCGACTTTATAAGGAATGAGAATTAAATAACTTACAATGCGTGATGGTTCTTGTGGGATGGGCGTCCCGCCCGTCCAGAAAGGGCGGGCTATAAGCCCAACCCCTACTCCCCAAAAACTTGTGTAAATTATTTAATTCGCGCTCCTAAGTGCTTTCTGCTCAAAGGCAGCATCCCTCCGAGCCGATCGGCGATCGATCGGTGCAGGTTTTGAGTTATATATTATATATAATGGCACGTGGAGCGCGCCCGCCTGCTTTTTGCCGGGACTCCAGCGCTGTGGTATGAGGCACTGTCAAGATGCGATATGATTGAGGATGTCACTCAAGACCTTAAAACCTACCCCGCTGTGCTGTATAGCAGCAAAATCAACGCTTCTATGAGCTTGCTGCAAGCCAAGGATAGCCAACCGCCATTTTTGGTGACAAGACCAGGCTCAAAAATTTGAATCTCAGGATATTTAGAGTCAAGACTCTAAAAAATCCCATCCCCGACGCATGGGTGAGAGTTCAAATAATAAAAGCCCGCCCACTCAAAAAAGCTAGTGCCACCAACAACGCTAGTAAATCACTAGCACAGTTCTTAAACTCACAATTTCCGGAGATTCCAGGTGCAAGTATGGCCGAAATAACTAAAGAAGAAATGCGCGAACGGCTGGGAAATATCGACCAGATTCGCGATATAATTTTCGGAGCGCAGCTTAGAGAATACGATAATCGCTTCGATAAAATAGATTCCGACTTGTCGATGATGCAGCAAGATATGCAAACTCGCATCGAACAAGTAAAAACTGTTCTTTCAGGAGAAATGAGGGCGGCTGTTGATTCGTTAGAAAAGAAAGTTAAATCGCTCACCTCAAACACCCAAGAAGAAAGCGCAGACATCCGCCAGCAAGTCGATCGCATTAACCGCAAATTCTCCAGCAGCATGGAAGCCCTCGACGAAGCTATCGACAATCAAACCAGTTCGCTGCGTGAGGAACTCTCCCAAACCAGAGAGCGACTATCTGAAGAAACCCGCACTTTGAAAACACAGGTTTTTGAAGAACTCGATCGTCGCTTTTCTATGCTCAGAGATGTTAAAGTTTCTAGAGACGACATGGCAGAAATTCTGTTTGAACTCGGCATGAGGCTCAAAGGAACAGAATTTGTCCCCGAACTTAAAGGCGTTGCGGATAATAAGTTAAATACCGAATTTCTGTTGCCGGAGCGCCACCATAACGGATAATAACGCATGGCTTTACCGAAAGAAAATCCGGCTGACGAAAATGAGTTAGAGGGTTTTGTTTCTCAACCTGACGAGTCTGCTGCCCATGCAGCAACCCAGCTAGAACCCTTGCTGAATCTGTTAGTCGATCTCAAAATTATTGCTGGTTCAAACCAGCAAAATGCAGATCGCGAAACTGACAGCAGCGACAAAAATAATCAAGCTGGGGCCCTCGGCGGGTTGATGGATTTGTTAGGTATTTCTGAGCAAGCGCCAGAGGAAGTTGCAGCGAGTGTACCCGAAACTGGAGCTCACCAACCGGAGTCTGGCGATTCGTGGGATGTTAAAGATGAGTTCAAAAGTTTGCTATTCGCTACTCAAAAACTCAACACTTCAGAACTGGAAAAAGACTATTCCTCAGCTAAAACTATAGATGTTTCCGCGATCGCCCAGCCGGATATCGAGGAGGAATCACAGCCTGTCGAAGCATTGTCTAACTTGACAATAAAAGATTCTCTACAGGAAGTACAGGCTCAAAAATCCCAGGGGTTCCATCCGCAACAAGATGTTTCCGCAACCGATTCCGAGTCAAAATCCTCGGAAATTTCCCATAATCCCATATTTTCCAAAGTCTCAGATCCACCATCAACTGCATATTTAGATCCGGTGGTTGCTTCTTCGCTTCAATCGATGCCAAACTTGGTAGAACAGCCGACAACGAGATCGCAGCCAGCAGAAATATTAGGTCAAATTAAACAGGATTTAAATGAAGCCGACAGCGCGATGGAAACGCTGCAAAATCTGATTTTTGGCTCAAAAATATCAGATATCGAGCAAGTCAAAAATCTGCTGGCAGAAAACGATTTGCCGGGGGTGCGCCACCTGATGGCAACAATCGACGATAAATTAGGAAAATTGGAGCACCAAATCTACGATCCCCAAGAGTTGATTGAGTTGATGTTACCTTGGATCGCAGAAATTCTCAGTCGCAAAGTGGCCGATTCCAGGGAAGAAGTTGTTAAGGCGATCGTGCCGATTATTGACGAAGTGATTAGGGCAAAAACTGTCGAAAACAAGTCGGCAATGAGTGCGGCAATAGCTGAGCTGCTTCCCGACGCACTTGCTCAACAAATAGTTAATTCGCCAGCGGATATTGCTAAGGCGATCGCCCCAGAAATTGGTCTGGCAATTAAAGAGCAAATTCGCCTTGACCAAGAGTCGATCGCTCAAGCCCTCGCCCCGGAAATGGGCAAAGCGATTACAGCCCAAATTGAACTCGAACGCGACGCAATGGTGGATGCCCTCTATCCCGTAATTGGCAATACTATTTCCCGATACATGGCAGAAGCTATCAAGACAATCAATGAAAAAGTGTCAAACGCCCTCAGCGTTGAAGGAGTTCAGCGCAAAATTCGCTCCAAAGTACAAGGAGTCTCCGAAGCCGAATTAATCCTCAAAGAATCAATACCCTTTACCGTCCAAGCAGCATTCTTAATTCATAAAGCATCAGGCTTGATAATTTCCGAATTTCAAAACTCAGAAAGCTACCAGTTAGAATCAGAAATGGTAGCAGGAATGCTCACCGCTATTCGCAGCTTTGTTAACGAGTGCATCGTGCAGCCCGGAGAAGTTTCCGAACTAAATCAAATTGAATACGGCGACTCAAAAATTATGCTAGAAGTAGCGGGATATTGCTACATGGCAGTCGTGATTAAAGGAGAACCGCCACAGTCTTTCATCAACAAACTGCGGCAAACAGTTAGTAATCTCATCCTTAATTATGCTAAAGTAATTCACGAGTTTAATGGCGACCCCGGTACTATACCGGATTCGCTGCACCCCTGTATAAAAAGTTTATTCGATCCGCTGCAAAAAGAAAAATCAACAAAACCCCCGATCGCCCTTGCGGCTATCAGTTTAGCCGCCCTAAGCTTAATCTTAGTACCTTGGGGAATTTATCAGTATCGCAGCAACATTTACCGTCGCCTCGAAGCAAATGCCATAGCAGCTTTAGCCTCGACTCCCCAATTAGCAGTTTACCGCTTAGATGTTGCAGTTGATGGCAAAACTTTAAAGCTAACCGGAAAGTTGCCAAATCAAGAATTGCGGGCACAAGCTGCAAAAATAGCCGCATCAACTGCACCGAAATTGCAATTAGATAATAGAATTCTAGCTGTAGATGTCCCCCCAGATCCAGTTTTGACGGCGGCCGAGGTACAGCGGATTACCGCAGTTTTGAATCAGAAAGAGGGCCTTTCTATTTCTACGCGGTATGGCGATCGTAAAGTGACAGTAGAGGGTAGCGTTAGAGATGGTGCAGACGCACAGAAAATAGCTCAGTCCCTGAAGCAAATTCCCGGTGTTGAGTCGGTGATTAGCACAATTAAATTAGATCCGCTGAAAATTACAAGCCGCATTTACTTCCAGCAAGGAACGGCAAAATTAGACCCTACATACGGAGAAATCATCGCCAGTGTCAAAAATTTCATGGATCAATATCCTCAAAAACATATTAAGATAATTGGGCACAGCGATCGAACTGGGGAACTTGCCACAAATCAACGGTTGTCACTCCAGCGTGCCACAGCAGTGCAAGAGGCTTTAGTGCGGCAAGGTGCTGACCCCAAGCGCCTTGTCGCGATTGGCAGCCCACATCCTCCTTCCGGCTTGGAACCCAATCAACCGCTACTTTTAAGCAGATGTGTGCTATTTGAACCAATAACTAAGACCATAAACAGCAACTAATTATGTCAGTTACTATATCTAAAAAAATGTGCATGATTGGGGATTTCGGCGTGGGTAAAACTAGCCTAATCCGCCGTTTTGTCGATCGGCAATTCAGCGACCAATACCTCTCCACAGTAGGAGTAAAAATTTCCAGCAAAATCGTAGAATTAGAAAGCGTAAAACAGCGGGAAAACGTGACTGCAAAGTTGCTGATTTGGGACTTAGAAGGGCATACAAAATTCAAAGGAATAGCACCGACTTACTTGCAGGGAGCTAGCGGCGCTTTAATCGTTGCCGATGTCAGCCGATCCGAAACAGTTGAGCGAATCTCCGAACACATTCAGCTTTATTCTTCCGTCAATCCTAAAGGGTCAATTATCGTCGCTTTGAACAAAGTAGACTTAATTGACGAGGAAAAATTGGCGCTGCTAGTGGAAATGTCCCATGCGATAGGTCAAGACAAAGTAATAGCAGTTTGCACGACATCTGCTAAAACCGGCAAAGACGTTGACGAAATTTTCTACAAACTAGCTTACACAATGGTAGAACAAGTATGAACCTCCTGTTAAGAAAGCTGTTAGGCCCGCGACAAACACAGTATTTTCTAGTAAATCACCATTTCATCATTCAGGAAACCTCCGCCGAAGTGCAGCATTATGCTGATATTCCGGGCCAGGCTATACCCGGTGCAGATGCTCGCCTGAGTTTTCCCGAACTGATTGGCATTGAAAATATCCTCATGTCCATCATTATGGGACGGCTGCCCGGTTTTGAAGTCAAAGGTATCGCTCGGTTTGCCGACCCAAACCGCCCTTTATACTTTGATATGTTGGCTATCAAATATGAAGAAGAACAAGAAGATGTGCCAAGTAAATTGCTAATTTTGATTGAAGATACCACCGAAAAGATGGTCATGAAGCAATCGTTGATTCAGAGGGCGAATGAAGCTAATCTTTTGGTTAGTGCCTTAGCCGCTTCTAAAGATTATATAGATAAAGTTATTCGTTCGATGGGTGATGCTTTGTTGGTGACAACAACATTAGGAAATATCAAAAAAATCAATCAATCTGCCCAATGGTTATTTGGGTATAGCGAAGCAGAATTAATCGGCAACCCCCTGTCCATAATAGTAGTCGAAGAAACATTAATTTACCAAGCTCGCCACCGATATATTTTGTCTCAAAAAGAGCTACGTAGAGAACTAGAAATAGTCTGCACTACTAAAGCAGGAGAAGAAATTTGGGTAGAATTTTCCTGTTCGGCAGTTCAGACCGAATTAGAGGGACTTTACGATTTCATTTATATAGGTAGGGACATCACAGAACGCAAACAACAAGAAATAGAAATTCGCCGCTCTTTGGCAAAAGAGCAAGAACTCAGACAGGTAAAATCTCGTTTTTTCTCGATGATTGCTCACGAATTTGGCAATCCTTTAAGTACAGTATTATTTGCTACTAAAATCCTCCAAGACTACGGCGACGATATCACCCACGCGGAAAAACAACAATACCTGCAACACGTTAAATCAGCATCTCAACAAATGGCTCAGCTATTAGATGACGTGCGGTTGCTCAGCAGCGCCGAAGCAGGAAAACTCGAATTCTATCCCGCACCAGTTGACTTAAAAAAATTTTGCAGCGAGTTAGTAGAATTCATTAAAATTAGTTATGGGAAAAATCATACAATTAACTTTATTTATCAAGAATTAGTTACGCCAGCGAAAAAAGATGATACCGACTTACAGGAAACGGAACAGTTGCCCGCACTAGATCCCAAATTGCTGCGACACATCTTGACAAATTTGCTGTCAAATGCAGTCAAATATTCGCCCCTCGACAGCAATATTTATTTTGAATTAAATTGTCAGAATAATGAAGAAGCCACATTTAAAATTAAAGACGCAGGCATTGGCATTCCTCTCGAAGACCAAGAACAACTCTTTGAATCTTATTATCGAGCCAAAAATGTCGAAAAAATACCCGGTACAGGACTGGGTTTATCCATAGTCAAGCAGTGTGTAGATTTGCATGGAGGTCAAATCGAGTTTTCCAGCGAGATAGGGCTAGGCACTACCTTTTTAGTCAGAATTCCATTTAATAAACAGAGATAAATAGATTGATTTTAGATAATTCAATCCCTAGGGCGCATTCAATAATAAAAATCTCACATGAAAACCTTGTTAAAAAAACTGTTAGTTCCCCACCACTTGGAGTACCTAGCACTGGATAAAAACTTTTTTATCCAAGAAATCTCTCTACAAGTGCAGCAGTTTGCCGACTGTCCCGAGGAAGTAGTCGCCGGCAACGATGTTCGCATTCCCTTTCCCGAATTAGTGGGAACTGAAGAAATTTTAATCGATATTTTTGAAAAACGTTTGCCAAATTTTGAATTAAAAGCGATGACGCGACTATTAGAAAATGGTTCGCGGCTTTATTTTGATATGTATATCGTGGAGTTTAGCAATGACGAAAATTATCAGAGATTAATTATATTTTTTCAAGACGTAAGCGACAGGATGGCTTTAGAACAAACTCTAGTGCAAGCTACCAATGAAATGGATATTTTATTGAGTACCTTAGCCGCTACTAATAATTATGTTGAAAAAATTATTACTTCAATGGCCGAAGTTTTATTGGTAACAACAGCATCGGGAAAGATTAAAAAAGTCAATCAAGCGGCTCAAGATTTGTTCGGTTACAGCGAATCAGAATTAGTAGGCCAGCAAATAGACGCTCTTGCTGCTTTTGGCTCCTCTTTGCAAGCAGTTAGCCCAGATGAGCCTCAACAATCGCAAACTAATGCCGAAGTAATTTGCACGGCAAAAACCGGAGAAAAACTAACAGTTTCGTTTTCCTGTACGGCTATTTCGACTGACATTCAAGGCATTTCTAGTTCTTTGCCCACCCTTCAAGATTTCGTGTACATCGGCCGCGATGTCACAGATAAACAGCGCGCCCGCAAGCGACAAATAACTCAGTACATCGCTACTCGCATCCTGTCGGCATCCGAAACAATCAAAAAAGCTATAGCAGCAATTCTCCCTGTAATTTGCGACAGCTTGGGATGGGATACCGTCGAACTTTGGATGCCAGAATCCGGGGAAAAACTGCTGTCAGAAACTAAGAGAATAACTGCGGTTTCCGCTCCCAATTTGCTTCGCTGTGTCGCCAGTTGGACAAAACGCTCACTTTCGATCCCCAAATTTGCAGAATTTACCGAACAAATGACCTGTGCATTTGGCGAAGGATTGCCCGGTTTCGTTTGGGCTAGCGGTTCAGCTCAGTGGATTGCAGATGTCACAAAAAGTGACTGTTGTCTGCGTAGAGAAATCGCTGCTGAAGAAGGACTGCACGGAGCTTTTGGTTTCCCAATTTTGGGTGGCTACGAGGCGGAAAAATCGGCCCGGTCTGTTTTGGGCGTGATGATTTTATTCAGCAGGGAAGTGCAGTGTTTTGATGAAGAATTGCTCCAAACCATGGCAACAATCGGTAGCCAAATTGGTCAATTCATTAAGCGCAAGCAAGCTGAAATAGCTTTGCGGGAAAGCGAAGAACAACTGCGAGACTTATTTGAAAATGCTACTGACTTAATTCAAAGTATAGGAGCGGACGGTCATTTTTTGTATGTAAATCGGGCTTGGCGGGAAACTCTGGGCTACACCGAAACAGAAATTGCTCAAATGACTGTTTTTGATATCATTCATCCGAACAGCTCGCCTGAGTCTATGGATATATTCTATAAAGCTATTACCAAAAAAACGATCAATGAAAATACATTGTATCCCGACTCTATTCAAACAATATTTATTACTAAAAATCACGAACAAATTTTGCTAGAAGGCAGCATAAGCTGTAAATTTGCGGAAGGTTCGCTAGTAGCGATTCGCGCTATTTTGCGAGACATTACTGCTCGAAAAATGGCCGAAGACGCCCTAGCAAAATCTGTATCCCTGCTGCAAGCAACTTTTGATTCTACTGCTGACGGTATTTTAGCTACTGACAGGAGCGGAAAAATAGTCACTTTCAATCGAGAATTTGTGGAAATGTGGGGCCTACCTAACGAAGTGATGGCACTCCGAAATGACGCCACAACGATCGCCTTTTTCCTGAATCAACTCAAAGACGCCCAAACATTTCAAGAGAGAATAGAATCGCTTTACGATCAGCCAGAAGCCGAAAGTTACGACTTGTTGGAATTTCAGGACGGCAGATTTTTTGAACGCTATTCGCAACCGCAGCGGTTGGGAGATAAAATTATCGGCCGAGTCTGGAGTTACCATGACATTACGGAACGCAAGCAAGCAGAAGATGCCCTGCGGGAAGAACAAGAAAAATCAGAAAAGCTGCTGTTAAATATCTTGCCCAAGGCAATAGCAGAACGCCTCAAGCAAAACGAAACTACTATTGCCGAATACTTTCCAGAAGTGACTGTTTTGTTCGCTGACATTGTGGGGTTTACTGCTTTGTCTGCCGTCATGAATCCGATCGAACTGGTGGATCTTCTGAATCAGATTTTCTCAGGATTTGACCTTTTGTGCGAACGGCATGGGTTAGAGAAAATCAAGACCATCGGCGACGCATACATGGCGGTTGGAGGGCTCCCTGAACCCAGGGCAGACCACGCAGAGGCGATCGCCCAAATGGCGCTAGATATGCAAGCAGAAATAGCCCGATTTAATGCTAGCCATAATAAATATTTTAGCATCCGCATCGGCATTCACAGCGGCCCGGTTGTGGCTGGAGTAATTGGCATAAAAAAGTTTATTTACGATTTGTGGGGCGACACAGTAAATATTGCTTCCCGCATGGAATCTCACGGTTTGCCTTGGCGGATTCAAGTCAGCGAAACTACTTATAAGTTATTGGAACACAAATATGTATTTCAGGAGCGGGGAACTATTGAAGTTAAAGGCAAAGGGGCAATGAAAACTTATCTGCTCCTTGGCCGAATATAAGGCAGGTCATCGGTCATCAGTCATCAGTCATCTGGCTGATGACTACAAGTGTTGCTAAAGTTAATTAACAATACTTTTTCACCAAGACTAATGGAACTTGCTAATTTGTCGGCCAATTTACGATCGCCCGACGAAGCTGTCGATCGCCATCCTGTGATGGTTGGGCCCTCAACTTCGCTCCCAGAGGCGATCGCCCTGATGCGTCGGACGAACAACCATTGCCCACTGCCTAATTCACCTGCATTTCCCGACTCAAACGAAACTGTAAAAGCATTTATTAGTTGCGTCTTAGTTGTCGATAAAAATCAGCTAGTCGGACTGCTAAGCCCGGAAGATGTGCTCAACTTAGCTGCGACCGAATATGGATGGCAAGGCATGAAAGTTGCCGACGCAATGACGCGGAATTTAATTGTTTTAAAAGAATCAGAATTTACAGATATTACTACCGCATTCAAGCTATTTTGTCAATACTCGATTGATTGCTTGCCAATTGTAGATGAACTGGGTCAGCCAGTAGGTTTAATCAGTGAAAAAAGTATTCGTCCAGCAATGTATAGCTGGATCGAGGCACTGCACCAAGAAGTGGCAAAACTCCAGGAACAATGCGAACTGTTAGAGGGCAATTGTGAACTAGAAAAAGTCAGCGATCGCCAAAATGCCGAAAATACCCTGCGGCAGAGCGAGGCGCGCTACCTGGCGATTGTGGAAGACCAAACCGAACTGATTTGCCGCTACCTCCCAGACGGTAAAATAACTTTTGTCAATCAAGCTTATTGCCGTTATTTCGGCGTGCAGCCGATCGACTTACTAGGCAAATGCTTCATGTCGCTGCTGCCAGAAGCAGACCGAGAATTTTTTCAACAGCAATATACTTCTGTGTCTCCCGACAACCCTATTTTTACCTGCGAGCACCAAGTAATTTTGCCGAGCGGGGAAATTCGCTGGCACCAGTGGATCGATCGGGCTATATTCAACGAGAGCGGACAAATCGTCGAGTATCAAGCTGCAGGCAGGGATGTCACGGATCGCAAACAAGCAGAAATCGCTTTGCAGCAGCTCAATGCAGAGTTAGAACTGAGAGTGCAGCAGCGGACACAATGGTACGAACTGGCAGTATCGGCCGGCAAAGTGGGGGTTTGGGACTGGAATTTGCAAACCGATGAAATCTACATTGCTCCCTCTTTGAAAGCTTTGTTGGGCTATCAAGACACAGAGATTCCTAACCGCATGGAAAATTGGGCATCTCACGTTCATCCCGACGATCGAGTTGCCGTCGCCGAAGCAGTAAATGCTTATTTAGAAGGTTTGACAGAAATTTATGAAGTAGAACACCGGATGGTGCGTAAAGACGGCAGCACCTGCTGGATACTAGCCCGTGGCAGCGCGATTCGATCGGCTTCTGGCAGGGCTTTCCGCCTGACTGGCACTGACACTGACATTACCGATCGCAAATTGACGGAAGAAAAACTCCAAAACTCCGAAGCCGAACTGCTGGCGCTGTTTAACGCCATGACGGATATCGTCCTGGTTTTCGACGCAAGCGGCCGCTACCTCAAAATCGCCCCCACGGCTCCCGAACTGCTGTACAAACCGGCTCCTGAAGTGCTGGGCAAAACCCTCGCCGAAATCTTCCCAGAAGCGGAAGCTAATTTTGCCCTCGGCCACATTCGCCAAACATTGGCATCTGGGGAAACCCACAGAATTGAATACAGGATGGAAATTGGCTGCAAGTTATTTTGGTTTGATGCCAGTATTTCGCCCCTGGAGCTCGATCGGGTGATGTGGGTAGCCCGAGACATTACCGCTCGCAAACACGCAGAAGCTGCACTGCAAAAGAGCGAGGAAAAGTTTCGCAACTTATTTGACGATGCTCCGATCGCGCTTGGTTTGGCAAGCGTGCGCGACTTCCGCACGATCAAAGTGAATGAAGCTCACCGCCAGATGTTGGGCTACAGCGATTCGGAGTTGGCTAGCATGACTTTTAGTGAACTCACGCATCCAGAAGATTTACACGCAGATGTAGAGGAAGTCAAGCAGTTGATCTGTGGCAAAATTTCTCGCTTCCAAAGGGAAAAACGCTTGATTAAGAAGAATGGCGAGCTGATGTGGGCAAACTTGACGGTGACGCTGATCCGCGATCGCGAGGGCATTCCTCTCTACAGCATGGGGGCGATCGAAGATATCAGTTATCGTAAGCGAGCAGAAATGGAATTTCAGCAGTTAAAAGAACGCCTGCAATTTTTACTGGGTTCTAATCCGGCGGTAATTTTTACAGCCGCACCGATGGGGGACTTTTGTACTACTTACATCAGCGACAACGTTCAGACAATCGTTGGCTACGATCCCCAAGAATTGTTAGCAGATTGTAAATTTTGGTCGAGCCGGATTCATCCTGAAGATCGGCCACAATTTTTAGTAAATTTTTCGGATTTGTCCGAGGGTAAAAATTGCATTTGCGAGTATCGTTTTCTACACCAAGACGGAAGTTACCGCTGGCTAAGGACGGAACTCAAACTATTGGTTGATAGCAGAGGTGTTCCGATCGAAATTATTGGTTATGCCGCGGATATCAGCAATTCTAAATATGCCGAACTCGCTAGGGGGCAGCAGTTCGAGCAAGAAAGGCTTGTGGAGGCGATCGCCCGTCGTGTGCGCCAGTCTTTGCAATTAGAGGAAATTCTCAACACTACCGTTGCCGAACTCCAGCAAGTATTATTAGCCGATCGAGTTTTGGTTTATCAACTTTTACCCGAAAATGGCGGGCGAGTCATTGCTGAAGCCGTTGCAGAAGGATGCAGCCAACTGGTGGATAAATGTTTTGGCGAAGAGGTTTTTCCGGCCCAAAGTTCTCAGCTTTATTTGCAAGGGCGAATTTGTGCGATCTCCCAACTAGATGATCCCTCCCTTACACCTTGTATGGCCCAGTTTATGAAACAGATTCAAGTTAGGGCCAAGTTAGTAGTGCCGATTATTCAGCACAGCCAAATTTGGGGATTGCTAATAGCCCACCAATGCGATCGCCCTCGTGAGTGGCAAGAATCGGAAATCAATTTATTTCAGCAGTTGGTAAATCAATTGGCGATCGCGATTCAGCAATCTCTACTTTACCAGCAACTGCAAGCTGAACTGAGCGATCGCAAACAAGCAGAAGCAAATTTGAAAAACTCCCTCAGAGAAAAAGAAATTTTGCTCAAAGAAATTCACCACCGCGTCAAAAACAACCTTTGCGTAGTTGCCAGTCTGTTAGAATTGCAATCGAACACAGTTGCCGACCCCCAAGTAAGCAAAATGTTTGAAGAAAGTCAGAATCGCCTTTATTCTATGGCTCTGATTCACGAAAAACTGTACCGTTCGACTAACCTAGCGCAAATTAATTTTGGCGAATATCTCGAAGATTTGGTAAGTAACTTGTTTCACTCTTACAATATTAGCAACAACCAAATTCAGTTGCAGGTATTAGCTGAGCCAATCTCCCTAAATCTTGAAACTGCTACTCCCTGCGGTTTAATTGCCAATGAATTGGTTTCAAATACGCTGAAACACGCTTTTCCTGATGGCACAACTGGTACAGTTAGTGTAGAATGCTATCAAACGGGCGATCGAGAAATCAACCTTTTAGTTAAGGACAACGGCATTGGCTTTCCTCAAAACTTAGATTTTCGGAAAACTCACTCGATGGGGTTTCAAGTTGTCTGCACTTTAACCGAGCAGTTAGAAGGAACAATCGAAATATCCAGAGAAGTTGGTACATCCTTTCACTTAAAATTTAACGAGTTAAACTACTTTCAAAGATTGTAACAATATGAGCTTGGTCGAAAAACCAATTAAGATTTTGATTGTCGAAGACGAACTGTTAATTGCTAAAAACTTATCCCCTAAATTAGAAAAATTGGGATATCAAATTGCCGATATCGTTTCTTCTGGAGCGGATGCCATCCAGCGCGCCCGCGAACTAAGACCAGATTTAATTTTAATGGACATAGTTATCAAAGGCGACATTGACGGCATAGAAACAGCAGCAATAATTAATCAAGAATTAGATATACCAATTATCTATACAACTGCCTATGCTGACGACGAAACTTTGCAGCGAGCCGAAAATACTGGTTCTTACGGCTACCTGCTCAAACCTTTTAAAGAAAGAGAAATGCACGCCACTATCAAGATAGCACTGAGCAAACATCAAGAAGCAGTTAGTCTGAAAAATTTAATGGCCTTAGCAGCAGAAAAAAGCGAAAATAGAGCCCGCTTTATTTCAATGGCTTACCACGATTTAAACACTCCTTTAACTACCATACAATTATCGGCGGAAATGCTAGAAGATAGCGACTTGCAGAGAAGCGCCGGAACCACCCATAAAAATGTCGATCGCATAAAAAAAGCCGTCAGTAATATGAGTGGGTTGCTGGAAGATATTTTAATGCTTAGCAAAGCCGAATCAGGCAAAATTTCCTTAAATTTAAATCCGATTAATGCGACGGATTTATGCAATTCTATTTTAGAAGAACTGCAACCTATCGTCACCGACAAGCACCTAGTACATTTCTGCAGTCACACAAATCCGCTGCACGCCAATCTTGATGCCAAACTACTGCACCACCTTCTGACTAATTTGCTTTCCAACGCTATTAAATATTCTCCAAACGGTGGCAAGGTAAGTTTAGACTTAAGCTGCGAAAACCAACAAATAATTTTGTGCGTTCGAGATGAGGGAATTGGGATGACAGCGGAATATCAAGAAAAACTATTTCAGCAGTTTGAACGGGGTGCTAATGTAGGCAACATTAAAGGATCGGGTTTGGGACTCTGCATTGTCAAACACATAGTTGACCTGCACGGCGGTACAATAAGTGTGGAAAGTGCGATCGGCAAAGGTACTACATTTATTGTCGCCCTGCCTTTTTTAGTTAGTAGTCAGTAGTTAGTAGTCAGTAGTTAGTAGTCATTAGTCATGTCCGGTAAAATAAGCACAATACTTGTAGGGGCGGGTTTCACCAACAATCTATCATCCAGACTAACAATCTACATAAACCCGCCCCCACCACGCGACAGAATTTCATCGCGGACAATTCAACGGAGAGGAGATAAAAGTATCGGGGGGGCGGGTTTATGAGATTGTAGATTACAGGCAATTATTGTTAGTGAACCCGCCCCTTGTATCTTAAAAGAGTGAGTCAGGCGATTGCCACGTCATTGATTAGATCATACCGACAAGTGG
>NZ_JAUBUB010000120.1:0-17713 GCF_036705265.1 Microcoleus sp. B4-C2 | reverse complement strand
GCAATCCTAAATGATTCGTGTAATTCTTGTAGGGGCAAACCCCCCGTGGTTGCCCCGATGCAGGCTGGGGTAGGCACTCTTAGCACTACCCCTACATATTTTTACAAATGATGCGAGGATTGCTATATGTTCCCAGGAAATTTCGTAATCTAAAATCCAGGTTTATTATTCCCTTTATTAACTAGGCATTAATCGGCTGATTGGATATTTAATTTGGTTGATAATAGACCTCTTGCAAAAATAACTAGGACGCGATCTGGGGCCCATCCCACAAAAGTTATTTTTTCTTGTGGGATGGGCGTCCCGCCCGTCCAATAAATTTATGAAAAGGACTTTTGCAAGAGGTCTAATCAACTGGAAATACACAGCGAACCCGCTCAAAAAAGATAAAGTGATTTCAACGATCGATCGCAACGAGTCGTTTCAATAGATGAGGCTGCTGTAATTTCGGGTTTTCGCGATTTGTCTCTGGATAATATGATATTAAAAAAAAATATCAAATTTTACTGAATCTGGTTGCATAAAGATGAGAAATTCGTTATGTTAAATTTTGTGTAAGCATTGAGGCGGTCTCAAATCAATCCTCAAAATGCTTTAAGTATAAATACTCGATAAGCAGTATTTAACCTACTCTTAACAAACAACTCTAAAAGTAAATTTTTAGGTGAATTGTTAAGTTCATATTAAATGACAAATTGTCAATTTAATGCATAGGAACTTTGCCAGCAAAAGGATTGATACTTTTGAAGCTCGCCCAGATACTTACAGTTACTGATCAACATGAAAGTGCAAAAATCTTATGGGTGACATTCAAGCTACGTTTACATCTACTGATAGAGCTTTTCAAATTGAGGGGTACGAAAAAATAGATTTCAGCTTGCTCTACGTAGATGGTGCTTTCAAGCTGGAGAATCCTGAGATTGCGGATAGTTACCGCCAATTTGGTCGCTGTTTAATGGTTGTAGATGAAACAGTCTATGGTCTTTATGGTGGACAGATGCAGGATTATTTCAAGCATCACGAGATAGATTTAACAGTCTTTCCAGTTAATATCAAGGAACCTGATAAGACCTTAAAAACTTTTGAAAGCATCATAGATGCCTTCGTTGATTTCGGACTCGTGCGGAAGGAGCCTGTTTTGGTAGTCGGTGGTGGATTGACGACAGACGTAGCTGGTTTTGCCTGCTCATCCTATCGCCGTCGGACTAACTACATTCGCGTACCGACAACCTTAATTGGGCTGATTGATGCCAGTGTGGCAATCAAAGTAGCTGTGAACCACGGTAAGCTGAAAAACCGCCTCGGCGCTTACCACGCTTCGCAGAAAGTAATCTTAGATTTCTCCTTTCTGAAAACTCTGCCGATCGACCAAATACGAAACGGCATGGCAGAGTTAATTAAGATCGCCGTAGTAGGCAACAAAGAAATCTTCGAGTTGTTAGAAAACTACGGCGAAGCATTGCTGCACAGCCATTTTGGTTATTTAGACGGCACATCTGAACTGCGCGAAGTGGCCCATCGCTTAACCTACAACGCGATTCAGTCAATGCTGGCCTTAGAAGTACCAAACCTCCACGAGCTAGATTTGGATCGAGTGATTGCCTATGGTCACACTTGGAGTCCGACGCTGGAACTAACACCGGAAATTCCAATGTTCCACGGCCATAGTGTCGCCATCGATATGGCTTTTTCGGCCACCATTGCCCAACTGCGGGGGTACATTTCGATCGCCGATCGCGATCGCATCTTAAGATTAATGAGCCGCCTCGGACTAGCGATAGACAGCCCTTATCTCACATCAGAACTGCTCTGGAAAGCCACAACATCGATCAGTCGTACCCGCGATGGCCTTCAGCGTGCAGCAGCTCCATGCCCCATTGGTGACTGCTTTTTCATGAACGATTTGACTCGAACTGAGTTGGATGAAGCCCTAGCCGTGCATCGAGAAATCTGTCAGGGCTACCCGCGTCATGGCGATGGCGAGGATATGTATGTGGTATTGCAGAAAGTTGCAACTCGTTCCACAGCCGGGGTATAAAGATGAGACCCGTTACCCCAGTCGGGATTTTAGCCTCTTTACTCGAAAGTCTCGCCTCGCAAGTAGAAAAAATCGATAATCTCGATCGAGCTTTCAAGGCCCAATTACAACAAGCCTACGAACTAGCAAATGGTCTCGATCCGTACCTTAACCTTTGTACCACGCCGGAATCTCCCGCCTTAGCCACGTTAGTAAAGCGCACCCAATCAGAAGATTGGAGTAAGCGATTCTCTGACGGCGAGACAGTGCGCCACTTGGAACAGGAAATGCTTTCGGGCCATGTGGAAGGCCAAATGCTGAAGTTTCTCGTCCATCTCACCAAAGCACAGCGCGTACTGGAAATAGGGATGTTTACCGGGTACTCAGCACTAGCAATGGCCGAAGCCCTGCCAGTGGATGGAGTGGTGGTAGCCTGCGAAGTAGATGCTTACGTCGCTGAATTTGCCCAGAAGTGTTTTCACGAATCTACTGCCGGCCACAAAATCTCAGTGAAGGTGGCACCGGCTCTAGAAACCATGAAACAATTGGCTGCTAATGGAGAAGTGTTCGATTTGGTATTTATCGATGCTGATAAAGCTGGATACATAGACTATCTCGATTTACTCCTAACTACCGGGCTGTTGGCTCCCAATGGCTTGATATGTGCAGACAATACTCTGATGCAGGGACAGCCCTACTTGTCAGGTACTGCTACTGATAACGGAGTTGCGATCGCCAAATTTAACCAGGCTCTAGTTGACGATCCGCGCGTAGAGCAAGTGTTACTGCCGCTCAGAGATGGATTGACCTTAATTCGGCGCGTTTAGAGCGTGTTCTCTTGCCCCGGAGATCCCCTTAATCAGGCGGGATCGGAGCGGTCAAAGTCCTAATGCGGATTTAGCCGGATCAGATCAGTGCAACCGGAATTGATCTAATTCATCTGCGTTAATCTGTGTTTATCTGCCTGTATCTGCTGTGAAAAAAAGATAATTTATGAACTGCAGATGACAATGGATGGACGCAGATTTACGCAGATGAAGATCGGAGAGATGTGAATATTTCTGATGCTAACAGATTTGATATTACCTTTAATTCGAGTGTTTACTTACTAGAAAATTATGCTCGAAACAGTTTCTGTGGCAGCGATGCCATCTGAACAGAAAACAAACACTGGGAATAGGCGCTTCCCGACAGCAGTTAAAACTATAGCAACCTTAATTTTGCTGCTATTAGTAATGCCCCTGAATATTGCTTTAACTGCGATCGCCCTACTGAGATCCATCATCATCAAACCGTTTCAGTCTCGATCGACTACAGCCACTCCCCAAACGATTTTGAT
Source organism: Microcoleus sp. B4-C2 (assembly GCF_036705265.1). NCBI lineage: Bacteria > Bacillati > Cyanobacteriota > Cyanophyceae > Oscillatoriales > Microcoleaceae > Microcoleus > Microcoleus sp. B4-C2. The sequence goes on along the minus strand of NZ_JAUBUB010000120.1, from coordinate 14,357 downwards.
TAGCGGCGGCAAGATGACCAAAGCATTGCAGCTAGCCCGATCGTTCCATCAGGCCGGTCATCGGGTAATTTTGGTAGAAACCGAGAAATACTGGCTGACGGGTCATCGTTACTCTTGGGCAGTCGATCGCTTTTACACAGTACCAAACCCCCAGACAGATGAATACCCCCAAGCACTCTTAAAAATTGTCCAACAAGAGAAAGTTAATGTTTACGTTCCCGTTTGTAGTCCAGTCGCCAGTTACTACGATGCCGAAGTCAAAAGGGTACTTTCTGGGCACTGTACGGTAATGCACGTCGATGTCGAAACTCTGCAACGATTGGATGATAAATATGATTTTGCAAAAGCAGCGGAAGCATTGGGGCTGAGAGTTCCAAAGTCTTATCGCATTACTAATCCGCAGCAAGTAATCGATTTTGATTTTAGTGATGCACAGCGTCCATATATTATCAAAAGTATTCCCTACGATTCTGTCCGCAGGTTAAACTTAACTAAATTACCCTGCAAAACCCCAGCAGAAACCGCCGCTTTTGTCAACTCATTACCAATTTCCGAGAGTAAACCTTGGATTATGCAAGAGTATATTCCAGGGCAAGAATTCTGCACTCACAGTACAATCCGTGATGGTCATCTTCAGTTGCACTGTTGCTGTGAATCGTCGGCTTTTCAGGTGAATTACCAGAATGTCGATCGCCCGGATATCGAAAATTGGATTCGTCAGTTTGCCAAGAGTCTCAATCTGACTGGACAAGTTTCCTTTGATTTCATTCAGGCGGCGGATGATGGAGAGATTTACGCGATCGAATGCAACCCCCGCACCCATTCAGCCATCACGATGTTTTACAACCATCCCGATGTGGCAAAAGCTTATTTGGATCTCGACCCTTTACCACAGACTGTGCAGCCTTTGGCATCAAGTCGCCCGACTTACTGGATTTACCATGAAATTTGGCGATTGGTGACTCATTTGCGATCGCCGAAGCTCGTTTCTGAGCGGTTACAAATTATCGCCCAAGGCAAAGATGCTATCTTCGAGTGGGACGATCCGCTGCCGTTTTTGATGGTGCATCATTGGCAAATTCCCTTGTTGTTATGGGGAAATTTACAGAAGCCGAAAGAGTGGATTCGGATTGATTTTAATATTGGCAAACTTGTGGAAATAGGGGGAGATTGAGTATGTCAGTAGTACGGGTTTTGCATTTAGTCGGATCGGCAGTTAGCGATTTTTTCTGTAATTTATCGCGCCTTTATGCAGAAGATTGTCTGAAAAATACTGCTAATTCAGCACTCTATGAATTTCATATTGCCTATATTTCTCCCGATCGCCAATGGCGTTTTCCTACATCTCTCGATCAAGGTGCGATCGCAGCCGCTAATCCCATGTCTCTAGCGGGCGCTGTAGAGGTGCTGACACAGCTAAAGATTGACGTAATGGTACCGCAGATGTTTTGCATCCCCGGCATGACTCAATACCGCAGCTTGTTCGATCTGCTGCATATTCCTTATGTGGGTAATCCGGCAGAGTTGATGGCGCTGGTGGCTGATAAAGCGAAGACTAAGGCAGTAGTAGCGGCCGCTGGGGTAAGTGTACCGTTGGGAGAAGTTGTCCGCGCGGGCGATCGAACCTTGATTGATTTCCCAGCCGTCCTCAAACCACTGAATGCGGATAATTCTCTGGGAGTTGCTTTAGTTAAAAATGCTGCTGACTATGATGCGGCTTTGGAGACAGCATTGACTCATTCCGAGGAAGTGCTAGTAGAAAAATTCATTGCATTGGGTAGAGAAGTTCGCTGTGGAATTATCATCAAAGCAGGCGAATTAGTCTGTTTACCGCTGGAAGAGTATGCTCTAGATGCTGATACGAAGCCGATTCGGAGTTATGCCGATAAGCTGAAACAAAATGACGATGGCAACTTGATCTTGACTTCTAAGGATAGTACCAAGTCGTGGATAGTTGACACCAGCGATCCGATTACGGAGAGAGTTTGGGCCCAGGCCAGAAAATGCCACATCGCTTTGGGTTGTCGCGATTATAGTCTATTTGATTTTCGCATCGATCCGCAGGGAAAACCTTGGTTTTTGGAAGCGGGGCTATACTGTTCTTTTGCTCAGAAAAGTGTGCTTTCTGCAATGACGAAAGCATCAGGAACTTCTCTGGATACTTTTTTTGAAAGTATGTTGCAAAATGCCTTGCAGAGATGACTCAGGCTGAGTTTGCGATCGGAGTAGCTAAAACATCACAAAATTTGTGAAATAATGATCGTATCAAGAACTTCTGTGGATACTTTTAGATTCAGTCGATCGGCGCGATCGGTATTTTGACATTGTGGGCACAATGTTATAGCAAACTTCACTTCCTATGTCAAGAATTTTCAGTATTTTACCGAAAAGACTTGTGCCATCTTTTAGCTTTCCGCATACTAATCACCAGACAGAGGAAACCACAACATGATCCAAACCATATCGAAAACAATCACGTTTGATGAGTTCGTTGCTTGGTATCCAGAGAACTCTGTCCATAAGTACGAACTACACAATGGAGTAATTGTTGAAATGCCTTTAGGAACCGGCCGTCATTCCCGCGTTACAGGTTTCATCCGTTCAAAACTATCAGTCGAAATTGACCGCCGCTCCTTACCTTATTCCATCCCCGGCGACTGCCTGCTCAAACCCGTCCGCAACGAGGCGGGCTACCTGCCAGACGCAGTTGTCCTAGACGAAGCAGCTCTGCGCCAGAGAGAACCGCGCTGGGATACGGAATCCATCATCACGATGGGGTCTTCGGTGCGACTGGCTGTAGAGGTCGTCAGTACCAACTGGCGGGACGATTACCATCTCAAATTCGCTGACTACGAAGAAATGGGCATCCCCGAATACTGGATTGTGGACTACCTTGGTTTGGGCGGCCGCAAGTTCATCGGCACTCCCAAGCAACCCACGCTCTCGGTTTGCCAGTTGGTTGACGGCGAGTATCAAATCAGCCAGTTTCGGGGAGATGACCGAGTTGAATCGCTGGCTTTCCCAGAGTTGAGGTTGACGGCCGAGTTGATTTTTCGAGGCGGTCTGCCCTTAACCGAGCCGAGCTAGAAGGAGTGGGGGGCGATCGGGTATCAAAAGGATATCAAATGGGTACAAAAGGACACCAATTTTGTGACAAATCGGCGTTTTGTACCAAGTGCTGTTTTGTCAGGACGGGCGATCGCAATTATATCAGCTACAGTTTAATTTGTCAAGGATTAGAGACAACGTTGTCTCTAATCCTTGTGTAATATTTTAGCTTTCCGCATACTAATCACCAGACAGAGGAAACCACAACATGATCCAAACCATATCGAAAACAATCACGTTTGATGAGTTCGTTGCTTGGTATCCAGAGAACTCTGTCCATAAGTACGAACTACACAATGGAGTAATTGTTGAAATGCCTTTAGGAACCGGCGACCATTCCGACGTTACAGGTTTCATTTCCGGTGAAATCAATTTTGAAATCAGGCGACTGCAATTGCCTTACTCTATCCCTGGTGATTGCTTGCTCAAGCTTGCGCGTAACGAATCTGGCTACCAGCCAGATGTAATTGTCCTAGACAGAACCGCACTTGCAAGCGAACCGCGCTGGAAAAAAGAATCAGTCATCACGATGGGGTCTTCGGTGCGACTAGCTGTAGAGGTGGTCAGTACGAACTGGCGGGATGATTATTTTTTCAAAGCTTCCGACTATGAAGAAATGGGCATTCCCGAATACTGGATTGTAGACTATCTTGGTTTAGGCGGTCGCAAGTTTATCGGCAATCCCAAACAACCCACTCTCTCGATTTACCAGCTAGTAGATGGGGAGTATCAGGTAAAACAGTTTAGGGGAAGCGAGACTGTTGAGTCGCTGGCTTTTCCAGAATTGAGCTTAACAGCAGAGAAGATTTTTCGGGCTGGCTTGCCGAACTAGCAAGTCGAAATTATGCAAAGGGCGTAAGATTGTCGAAGCCTTCCGACGACACCAAAACCTGACAATTGGGTCAAAATCTGGCAGCGAAAAAGCGGGAAAGTACGATCGCACAAAGCCTAAAAATTCTCATCTCGCCCACGATCGCACAAATATCACACAACAACTGCGGACACCACAACAGTCCAGAGCTTCCACATACACATTGCAATTTTTTTAATTGTGTGATATCATAAAACGTTCTTAAAAATAGCGCAACACTAACTATTACTGCATGGCAACGAAGCCAACGATCGCATTTACTCACCTCGGCTGCGAAAAAAATCGCATCGATACCGAACACATGATTGGCTTGCTGGCTCAAGCGGGCTATCAAGTCGATTCTAATGAAGAATTAGCCGATTATGTTGTAGTCAATACTTGTAGTTTTATCCAAGCTGCGCGAGAAGAGTCGGTCCGCACCTTGGTAGAATTGGCAGAAGCTAATAAAAAAGTAGTCATCACTGGCTGCATGGCACAGCATTTTCAGCAGGAATTGCTGGACGAATTGCCGGAAGCAGTCGCAATTGTCGGCACTGGCGACTATCATAAAATCGTCAATGTTATGCAGCAGGTGGAAAAGGGCGATCGAGTTTCCCTCGTCTCCTCAGAACCTACTTACATCGCTGACGAAACTACTCCCCGCTACCGCACCACGTCGGAAGGTGTCGCTTATCTGCGAATAGCAGAAGGCTGCGACTATCGCTGTGCATTTTGCATTATCCCGCACTTGCGCGGAAATCAAAGGTCGCGCACGATCGAGTCTATTGTCGCCGAAGCTAAGCAATTAGCCTCCGAAGGGGTAAAAGAAATTATCTTAATTTCTCAAATTACCACCAACTACGGCAAAGATATTTATGGCGAACCGAAACTAGCCGAACTACTGCGCGCTTTGGGTGAAGTAGATGTACCTTGGATTCGGATGCACTACGCCTATCCTACAGGTTTGACTCCGCAAGTTGTCGAGGCAATCCGCGAAACGGCCAACGTTTTGCCGTATTTGGATTTACCCCTGCAACACTCGCACCCGGAAATTCTGCGGGCGATGAATCGGCCTTTTCAAGCTGGGATCAATGATGCTATAGTCGATCGGCTCAAAGCAGCACTTCCCGGCGCCGTGATGCGGACAACTTTTATTGTCGGCTTTCCCGGCGAAACCGAGGAACACGCAGCACACTTGCTGGAATTTGTCAAGCGCCACGAATTCGATCACGTAGGAGTTTTCGTATTTTCGCCAGAAGAAGGCACCCCAGCCTTCAGCTTGCCCCAGCAAATACCTGCAGAAATAATGGAAATGCGGCGCAATTCGGTAATGGCGGCACAACAACCTATATCATTGAAGAAGAATCAAGAATCTGTCGGTCAGGTAGTTGATGTCCTGATAGAACAAGAACAACCAGAGACAGGTGAGTTGATTGGTAGATCCGCTCGGTTTTCCCCAGAAGTAGATGGACTCGTCTATGTGACAGGAGAAGCGCGACTGGGATCGATCGTATCTGTGAAAATTACTGGTGCAGATGTCTACGACCTCTACGGTCAAGTGTAAGTATTGCTGGAACTGTCGCCTGAGACGGTGCGGCGAACCAAAACCGGACACCAGCCAAAAATGATTAGCGGATTGTGCAACAAAAGTAACGCTTAGTACACAATTGTGCAAAGATATGTAGCAAAGGGGTTCTAAACTTTTTTAGCCCCTATCTGGCAATCGACCCTCCCCGTCGGGGTGCGGTAATCTCTACAGAACATCGGAAAATTTTAACGAATTTAATGTTTTGTTTCTGAATGTAAAGAGTTATGATGATAACAAGCCAGAAATAAGCGGGGATAATTTGAGATTGCTTCGCCGTCCGCCCTACACCACAACGGTATCCCGAAAGAGTGTTGAGATGGATAGGCGGTAACGGTCGCCCCATCCCCTGCTCAATCCCGCAGGCGACGGATTGCGGGATAGCGCCTGAACCAAACAACCTGTTACTACTATGTTGTAGTGAAGTGGGGCTGGTCATGATCCTCACTATAAAATGCCTAAGAGGGAAAGCTTGCAAATACCTCAAAGGAAGTCCAATGTCCTGTTTTAAGAATGTTGGAAGCCTATAACCCGACTCCTGGCGGTTGGTATCGGTGATGTCACAAAATCAAAGACGGCTGTCGAATTGGTAAATTTAGTCACCATCGACGGAGCTGCCCTATACTCGATTGCTATTTAAGAAGGTGCGCGCAGGCGCAGCACCATAAAGAACTCTTATGAGTTCCTGCCCTAGAGCAGAAATCCGCATCCGAGTTGGGCAACTTAGAAGGCTAAGACTCGTTATTAGGAGCATTAATGAATTTATTGTTTGAAGGCTTAGGTCTTTCGGAAGAACTCGTTCTCCATCTGGAAACACTAGGCTTTACAGAACCTACTCCCATCCAAGTACAAGCAATTCCGCACCTGTTAGCAGGTCGCGACGTTGTGGGTCAAGCCCAAACAGGGACAGGCAAAACGGCAGCATTCTCGTTGCCCATCTTGGAGCGGATTGATTTAGATGTGACTGCGGTGCAAGCACTGGTGCTGACGCCGACTCGCGAATTGGCGATGCAAGTAACTGAAGCCATCCGCGATTTGAGCGGCATCAGCAGCGACGGCCCTGTAAAAGTGGGTCGCTCTCTGCAAGTTCTGACAGTGTACGGCGGTCAATCGATCGATCGTCAAATGCAGCGTTTGAAGCGCGGCGTGCACGTAGTTGTCGGTACACCCGGACGCATATTGGATATGCTCAGCCGCGGTAGCCTGAAACTAGACAAGATAAAGTGGCTAGTTTTGGATGAAGCTGACGAAATGCTGAGCATGGGCTTTATCCAAGATGTGGAAAAAATCTTGGATGCTGCACCAAAAGAACGTCAAACGGCATTTTTCTCGGCGACGATGGAAGCTTCCATTCGGAAATTGGTGGCGCGGCATTTGCGTAACCCAGTCAACGTCACCGTAGAACAGCCAAAAGCAACGCCAAAGCGTATCAGCCAAGGCGTGTACATGATTCCCCGTGGCTGGTCGAAGGCAAGAGCCCTACAGCCAATTTTAGAAATGGAAGACCCGGAATCTGCACTGATTTTTGTGCGGACTCGGCAGTCGGCGGCGGAACTCACCAGCCAACTGCAAGCAGCAGGTCACAGCGTTGATGAGTATCACGGTAATTTGAATCAGGCACAGCGGGAACGTTTGTTGCATCGGTTCCGCCAATGTCAGGTGCGCTGGGTAGTGGCGACTGATATTGCGGCGCGCGGTTTGGACGTGGATCACTTGACTCACGTGATTAACTACGATTTGCCCGACAGTGTGGAAAGCTACGTTCACCGGATCGGACGCACGGGCCGGGCTGGTCGCGAAGGAACGGCGATTACGCTGATTCAACCGGTCGATCGCCGCAAACTGCGCTTGATTGAACGCCACGTGCGATCGAGCTTGACGGTGCGAAACATTCCGACACGGGCGCAAATTGAAGCTCGTCAGTTGGAAAAGATGCAGGGTAAAGTTCGCGAAGCTTTGGCTGGCGAACGGATGGCATCTTTCTTGCCTCTGGTGTCTCAGTTATCCGAGGAGTACGACTCCCACGCGATCGCCGCTGCTGCTTTGCAAATGGCTTTCGATCAAAGCCGTCCTGCTTGGATGGGCGCGGATTACGCTCAACAAGAAGATCCCCCGATTGGTGGAGAAAACAGCGTCAAGCCTATCTTGATCAAAAAGCGGGCTAAGACTGGTGAGGCGACTTTTTCTGGAGCACCGAGTGCTCCTGTTCCCCAGAACCGCTAATTGGTAGGGTGCACTCGGTGCACCTTATTTAGAATTATTGTAGTAGAGATGCGATCGATCGCACCTCTACTTTTTTTATGGGTATGAGACTCTATGGGGAATAAAAATCACAAAAAAGCTCTTCGTTCGTTGAACAAGCGGATTGCAGAACATGAAGAAAAGATTAGACTGGAATATGAGAAGGATTTTCCCGATGAAGGCTTAATCCGGCATTGGGAAAGTGAAATTCGAGCTTTTGAGAAAGGAATTCAGCAAGCTTTAAAACGATTGGGTAAATAAAGATGCAAGTTAGCGATCGGACAATTTATGTAACCAATTATACACTGAGAACGTTAATTGATGAATTGGGTACTGAGTGTCAAAATGTGATTACTTTAATCCATCAGCTTCAGTTACCTGATTTGAGCGATCGACAAAAAGCTGAAATTCTAGCAGAGTTCCTGAGTGCTGCAATCCATCTCAACGTTCACTGCGGAGAGGATTTTCAGACACTAATTGCTGAGGAAATGACACAATTGTCGGATGATGATGAAGAGGATTAAGGAGACGCGGGCGATTCCCTACGGGATAGCTACGCTTCACGCACATCAGGAAAAAGCCCTCCAGTCAACTCACAGAAAGGCTAAAAATCCTCATAAATAAGGAATAAAGTCATTACTACAAACTTGTGAACCCGGACTTTTGCACTGTTGTTTAATATTTCAGTTTAGCTGCGTGCTCACAATAATTTTTTGCACGCGATCGCCCTTAATTTCCACAATCAAATTAGAAGCCTTTTGGTCATTGCTATAAGTCAACAGAGTCACTCCACCCTGCACAGATTGCGACCCATAACCGTAAGTTTTAACAACTTTTTGCCTGTTATCTCCTAGCTTCACACCATCAATTGTCAGAAACTTGGGATTGGTAGTAGAAACTAAATAAACTTTGCCCTCCCATGCTGCTACCGTCAATCCTGAGTAGGTTAGCGTGCGAATCTTGCCACCGATGCCAGGCCCAGCAGGTTTAGTTTCGTCGCGCTGCGGTTTTCCAAACTTACGTTTTGCCTCTTCTACAGACATCCCCAATCGAACGCCGCCAATCCCCAGGCGCGAATAGTTCAGCGCCGCCGGCTTTTGTGTCGCGCTGAGCATTCTTTCTAGAGTCACAACAGTTTGATTCATAGCAGGAACAGGGCGAACTAAAGCAGCAAATCCTAAGCTCGAAATTGCGAGATTCATCATGATGCCAGCGACGGCTGTTGTCACAAACATTTTTACCATTTTTTTATAGCTTTATTTGGCAATGTATTCGCGCGATCGCCCGCTAGATCCGGATTGATACTAATAGGACTTACACAAACACTCCTAGACGCACGGCGATGCTCTGAAACCGAATTTTTTTACCAAAACTACACAAAGAAACCCGGTTTTTACCATCAATCTTAGGTTTAACAGCGAGGTATTCAGCAAGAAACCGGGTTTCTAGCGCAACTTAGGTAAATCCTGACTAATATTTTTTAACTTGTGAAAACCGCCAATTTCGGGCGAACCGAATTTGCTCCCCCACAAGCTTGCGTCCGCCTGCGAGGACTGACAGAAAAGACCTCTTGCAAAAATAATTAGGACGGGCAAGATGCCCGTCCCACAAGAAGAAATAACTCTTGTGGGACGGGCAAGATGCCCGTCCCATCAATTGATGAAAGGATTTTTGCAAGAGGTCTAAAGAATAAAGGAGGTAACAACCGAAATTGCTGTGATATCCTAACAAAAGCCATATCTGCATAAAATAAGTAATTTAGATGACCGCAACAGATTCTGCTAAGCACCAAAAATCCAAGGCCCTCAAACCGGGTAGCCGCCGCCCCGCTAAAGAACTTTGCAGCGAGTGCGGTTTGTGCGATACATATTACATCCATTATGTCAAGGAATCTTGTGCTTTCTTAACACAGCATATTGCAGAATTAGAAGAAGAGATTCACGGGCGATCGCGCAATCTCGACAATCCCGACGACTGGTATTTCGGAGTCAGTCAAAACATGATGGCGGCTAAGAAAAAAGAGCCGATCGAGGGTGCTCAGTGGACGGGGATCGTCAGCACAATTGCCATTGAAATGCTCGAAAAAGGAATTGTAGAAGGCGTTGTTTGCGTCCAAAATACTAAGGAAGACCGCTTTCAGCCGATGCCGATTATTGCGAGAAATCGCGAACAAATTCTGGCAGCAAAAGTAAACAAACCAACACTCTCTCCCAATCTTTCAGTATTAGAACAAATCGAAAAATCTGGGATGAAGCGGCTGTTAGTAATTGGCGTCGGCTGTCAAATTCAAGCCTTGCGAACAGTCGAGAAAAAACTCGGTTTAGAAAAGCTCTACGTTTTGGGAACTCCCTGCGTGGATAATGTCAGCCGTGCAGGCTTGCAAAAATTCCTAGATACGACTAGCCGTTCTCCCGAAACCGTTGTATCTTACGAGTTTATGCAAGATTTTAACGTTCACTTCAAACACGAAGATGGTTCGGAAGAAAAAGTACCGTTTTTTGGCTTGAATACTAAGGAATTGAAAGATGTTTTTGCTCCTTCTTGTTTGAGCTGTTTTGATTATGTGAATTCTTTAGCAGATTTAGTTGTGGGCTACATGGGAGCACCTTTTGGCTGGCAGTGGATTGTGGTGCGAAATGACACCGGGCAAGAGATGTTAGATTTGGTAACGGATCAGTTAAATACTCAGCCGGTGATGTCTAAGGGAAACCGAAAAGAAGCGGTTCAGCAAAGCATTCCGGCTTATGAAAAAGGAGTGACTTTGCCGATGTGGGCGGCGAAGTTAATGGGCGTGTTTATTGAGAGAATTGGGCCGAAGGGTTTGGAATATGCTCGGTTTTCGATTGATTCTCATTTCACTCGCAATTATCTCTACGTGAAGCGGAATTACCCGGAGAAATTGGAGGCTCATGTGCCGGAATATGCTAAGCGGATTGTGGGACAGTATAAGTTGCCTGAGTGAGGTGATTCGGAGAGTTTTTAAGAGGTATTTTGCAGGGACATGATATTGCCCTCTTTCCTTCAGTCCGGCAGGGGTTTAAACCCCTGCCTCAAAGCTTAAGTCCTTTGAAAAGGACTGAATCAATTATTGGTTGTGTTTGTGGTGCAAGATGGCTTTAACTTTCAATTAGATATATAAGATTATGACACTTATAGTGGCACAGAAATATATCAATTTACCAAGGTCGATCGCACTTACTTGTTGTGTGCTTCTAGCATTATCTGGAAATGGAGTGTCGGCGAAAGCAGCAGAAGTGCGATCGGGAAACAGTAGACGAACATTTGCTGATTGGTGTCGCGAAAAAGATGCTTTGAGTCCTGAAACTAAACATACTGTTGAAGTGCTGTTGAAGGAAGCTGAGACTACTGAGTGCGATGCGGCTAATCAGACACTTTCGAGTCTCACAGAACTCGAGCTCGACAACAATCAAATCAGCGACATCAAACCGCTACAATCCTTGACTAACCTGACTTCGCTCTTCCTCGAGAACAATCAAATCAGGGACATCAAACCGCTAGCATCCTTGACTAACCTGACTTTTCTCTTCCTCGCCAACAATCAAATCAGCGACATCAAACCGCTACAATCCTTGACTAACCTGAATCGGATCACCCTCGCCAACAATCAAATCAGCGACATCAAACCGCTACAATCCTTGACTAACCTGAATGGGATCACCCTCGCCAACAATCAAATCAGCGACATCAAACCGCTCGAATCTTTGACTAAGCTGAGTACGCTCTTCCTCGCCAACAATCAAATCAGCGACATCAAACCGCTACAATCCTTGACTAACCTGGCTGTGCTCTTCCTCGATAACAATCAAATCAGCGACATCAAACCGCTCGAATCTTTGACTACACTGACTGATCTCTACCTCAGCGGAAATCCGATCGCTCCCAAAACTTGCCCGCTCAAACCAGAGTCTATCTGTAAGTGGGAACCACTACCTACAATAAAACTTTAGCGTTTAGGAAATTAGAGGTACAAGATTATGACACTTATAGTTGCACACAAACACATGAAGTTACAAAAGTCGATCGCAGTTACTTGTTGTGTGCTTCTAGCATTATCTGGAAATGGAGTGTCGGCGAAAGCAGCAGAAGTGCGATCGGGAAACAGTGGACGAACATTTGCGGATTGGTGTCGCGAAAAAGATGCTTTGAGTCCTGAAACTAAACATACTGTTGAAGTGCTGTTGAAGGAAGCAGGAACTACTGAGTGCGATGCAGCCGATCGAAAACTTTCTAGTTTGACAAAACTCTGGATCTTAGGGAAAGAAATCAGCGACATCAAACCCCTAGCATCCCTAACTAATCTGACAGAACTCAACCTCGACACCAATAAAATTAGTGACATAAAACCGCTAGCATTCTTGACTAACCTGAACGTACTCGAGCTCGGCCACAATCCTCTTAGCGACATTCAACCCCTAGCATCCTTGACTAACCTGACTGCGCTAACTTTCGGCAATAATCAAATCAGCGACATCCAGCCGCTAGCATCCTTGACTAAACTGAACCTGCTCTTACTCACCAACAATAAAATTAGCGACATCAAAGCCCTAGCATCCTTGACTGACCTGACTACTCTCTACATCAACAAAAATACTATCAGCGATATCAAATCTTTGCAATCTTTGACTAAACTGACTGAGATTTGGCTCGACAACAATCAAATCAGCGACATCCAGCCGCTAGCATCCTTAACTAACCTAGATGTGCTCTCACTCAACAACAATCAAATTAGTGACATCAAAGCCCTAGCATCCTTGACTAACCTGACTCGGCTCTCCCTCAGCTTCAATCAAATCAGCGACATCCAGCCGCTAGCATCCTTGACTAACCTAGATGTACTCTCACTCGAAAGCAATAAAATTAGTGACATCAAACCCCTAGCATCCTTGACTAACCTAGATGTACTCGGTCTCGACAACAATAAAATTAGTGACATCCAACCACTAGCATCCTTGACAAAACTGAATTTGCTCGGTCTCGGTAACAATCAAATTAGTGAGATTAAACCACTAGCATCCTTGACTAATCTGAATTGGCTCTCACTCGACAACACTCAAATCAACGACATCAGACCGCTAGCATCCTTGACTAAACTGAACCGGCTCGACCTCACAGGAAATTCGATCGCTCCCAAAACCTGCCCTCTCAAGCCAGAATATATTTGCATATGGTAAGTTTCAACAACTATAATTAGGCAGAAACTGGGTTTTTCCGAAATTACTCATTTACCGCCTGAAATCTCGAAAAAACCCGGTTTCTGGAGACTCGAATGGTTTGTATTTAAGAGCGATAGCCCATTAATTCCCCTCCGTTTAGGCAGAAACTGGGTTTTTCCGAAATTACTCATTTACCGCCTGAAATCTCGAAAGAACCCGGTTTCTTGAGACTCGAATGGTTTGTATTTAAGAGCGATCGCACACCAACATTTTCCTACAAATCAGCAGCGTGCTGCTTCAATTCATCCAAAGAAACGTATTCCAAAGTCAAGGCGTGAGTGGCGGCCAAAACCACAGGCGGCGCAACTCCTGCATCCATTGCTTCCTTCCACCGAGAAGCGCACAAACACCAGCAATCCCCAGGCTTCAAACCGGGAAAGTTAAATTCGGGAACCGGAGTGCTCAAATCATTTCCGTTCGATTTAGTGAATTGCAAAAACTCTTCTGTCAGTTGAGCACAAACGGTGTGAGCCCCAAAGTCACCACCACCTGTATTGCATTTGCCGTCCCGATAATAGCCCGTCATGGGCGAAGTGCAGCAAGTCTCTAACTTTCCGCCCAGCACATTTGTAGCTTCCGTCACCATCGCAACTCCTGAGTAAAACTCTTCGATCTAATTTTACACAAATCGTTGTTTATATATTTTTTTCCATGACAAAGTTGATAAATTGTTGTCCTCGCCGTTCTACTTCTTGTTTTGTAATCGCAATAAATCCCTGGCTTTCAAAAAAAGGTCGCGCTGTAATGCTGACTTCGGCAAATAACTTGTTAATTCCTAAGTCTTGGGCTTTTGACTCAATTTGTTTTAAAATTAGCCTGCCGACTCCTTGCCTTTGAAAATCTTGATGACAGTAAAAGCGATCGATATGGCCGCTTGCTTCTAATTCCCCAAAACCTGCAATTTTCTCACCCTCTTCTGCTACGAAAGTAAATTTACTGCTTAAACTTTTAGTCCAACTTTCGATATCCATATCGGCTGGCGCCCAAGCATCTACTTGTGCTTGTGTGTAATCGCGGATGTTTACTTCGTGTATGGTGTCGTAAAACAGTTGTACAATTTGTTGGGTATCACCGATTTCGTAGGTTCGTACTCTCATAAATTATCTCACTGCGATCGCTTCTTTGATATTAATTTGGGATTTTTAACCGCTTCGCAACACGGATGGATGTTGGCTTTTACCATTGTGTCTCATTTCTTGCAGGGCGATCGCCCCAAAATTTCTCTACCACCCCTTGACAAACTCTATTACTCTATGTTAAAGAATTAGGATCGCGAATTAAATAACTTACAATTTTAATTGTTATTGTGGGATGGGCGTCCCGCCCGTCCTTTTTGGAC